>NZ_BAAGSB010000011.1:0-98153 GCF_054782655.1 Nocardioides montaniterrae
ACCGACTACTCGAACACGGCCCGATCACCACTTGACAGACCATAGGAGCGTCGGCGGGGAGCGGCGCGCTACGCGCGGCCGCCACACCGACCAGAGGGCCCCACCGCCAGCCTGATCCGGCCTCGACCGGCCTGCCGGGCGCCATCACACCTAGCGCGAGGAGCGCTCCTCGGCGCCGCACGCGCACTCGAGCGCGATCTCGTCGAAGTGGGCGGCGAGCGAGGTGCCGCGCATGATCCCGGAGCCGGGCGTGGAGTGCCCGTAGGTCTCCCCCAGCGCGTCGACGGCCAGCAACACGGCGGCGGCGGTGTACGTCGTCTGCTCGTGCGGCCAGTAGACGTCGCGCGGCTCGTCGTCGGCGGGCGGGTGCGCCGGGTCGGCGTACACCCAACCGGTCCAGTAGGAACCGTTCTCGCCGCGCAGGTGCTGCATCTCCTCGACCAGCTGGCGGGCACGGGACGGCTCACCCATCGCATCGAGCGTCATCGCGAGCTCGCAGGTCTCGGCGCCGGTCACCCACGGGTTGGTGTCGACGCAGCGGATGCCGAGGCCGGGGATGACGAAGTCGTCCCACCGCTCGGCGATGCGGTCGCGCGCGTCCTGGCCGCGAACGGCGCCGCCGAGGACGGGGTAGTACCAGTCCATCGAGAAGGTGGACTTGTCGGCGAAGAGGTCGCGGTGGCGACGTACGGCGTGGCCGAGGCGGCCGCCCGCGAGCTCCCACTCGGGCTGCGGGTCGTCCATCAGGTCCGCGAGCGCGACGCCCGCGCGCAGCGAGTGGTAGATCGAGGAGCTGCCGGTCAGCAGGCAGAAGTCGTCGACGGGCGTCCACCGGATGCCACCCCACGACTCCTGCAGCGAGGTCACGAAGTCCAGGCCGGCGCGTACGGCGGGCCAGAACCGCTCCACGAAGCGGATGTCGCGACGGATGAGCCAGTGGTGCCAGACACCGACGGCGAGGTACGCCGACATGTTGCACTCGCCGCGCTCGTCCTCGACCTCACCGGCGACGATCTTCATCGGCCAGGAGCCGTCTGGACGCTGCATCGTCAGCACCCAGTCGTAGGCGCGCTCGGCCGCTTCGACCTGGCCGCCGACGAGGAGCGCCATGGCCGACTCGACGTGGTTCCAGATGTCGGTGTGCTCGCCGACCGTCCACGGGATCGAGCCGCAGTCCTCCTGCATCGCCGCGATCGAGCGGGCCGTCTCGGCGACCTGCTCGGCGGAGAGCAGGCCGTCGACGTACGGCAGCCGCGACAGCGGGACCTCAGGCATCGCTGCTCTCGGGCTTGCGGAAGTAGAGCACCATCGACTTGCCGATCATCGGGTCGAGGACCTTCCCGGCCAGCTTGAGGGCGGTGGGCTGCTTCATGATCTCCCAGACCAGCAGCTTGTGGTACGCCTTGGCGAGCGGGTGGTTGTCGTTCTCGACGCCGACCGCGCACTTGATCCACCAGTACGGCGAGTGCAGCCCGTGGGTGTAGCTCTTGCCCTCGAAGATCATCGCGTCGCCCGGCGTACCGTCGTTGAAGCGGCCGCCCTTGGTGACCTTGTCGACGAGCTCGTGGTCGGTGTAGATGCGGATGTGGCCGCCCTCGGCGTGGTGGTAGTCCGGGGACAGCCGCCAGTTGATGACCTCGGGCAGCCAGCGGGGCACGGTGACCGCCAGGGTGCCGCCGGGGCGCAGGACGCGGATCAGCTCGCGGATCGCGGCGACGTCCTCGTGGATGTGCTCGAGCACCTCGGAGCAGACGATGCGGTCGAACTCGCCGTCGGCGAAGGGCAGCGAGAGGGCGTTGCCCTGCTTGACGTCGGCCTCGGCGCCCTCGGGCACCTCGCCGGCCTCCTTCATCGCCACGAACAGGTCGCGGACGCCCTCGAGCTCGTCGGCATCGAGGTCGAAGGCGATGACGTCCGCACCGCGGCGGTACATCTCGAAGCTGTGGCGGCCGGCACCGGCGCCCATGTCGAGCACCCGCTCGCCGGGCTTGAGGCCGAGACGGTCGAAGTCAACGGTCAGCATCAGATAGAGCTCTTTCGGTTGTCGAGTGCCCGCGAGGAACGAGCGGGTGTATCGAGACACTGCTTGTACTCGGTGATGACGTCGTCGAGGACGTCGGCGGTCTTGACCGCCACGGCATGCCAGCTGAACAGCTCGAGGACGCGCTGACGACCCGCGGCGCCCATCCGGGCCCGACGCTCGGGGTCGTCGAGCAGCGCGCCGACGGCGGCGGCGAGGGCGCCGACGTCACCGGGCTCGACGACGTCCGCGCAGAGACCGTCCGGCCCGACGACCTCGGGGATCGCGCCCGCACGCGAGACGACCAGCGGCGTCTCGCAGGCCATCAGCTCGGCGGTCGGCAGCGAGAAGCCCTCGTAGAGCGAGGGCACGCAGGCGAGCTCGGCCGAGCCCATCAGCGCGACGAGCTCGTCGTCGGTCAGGCCGTTGGCGAACGAGACCTTGCCGACCAGGTCGAGCTTGTCGATGAGCTTCTCGGTGACGCCGCCCTCCTTGGGCTTGGTCACCAGCACCAGCTCGAGGTCGCGCTCGGTGAGGAGCTTGGCGAACGCCTCGAGCAGGATGTGGATGCCCTTGAGCGGGGCGTCGGCGCTGGCCATCGCCAGGATGCGCCCCTTGACGCGGGGCGCGGCCGAGGGCCGGAAGCGGTCGTCGACGCCGAGGAGGATCGTGCGGATCCGGTCGCCGTCGACGCCGAACTCACGGACGACGTCGCGGCGCGAGGACTCGGAGGGTACGACGACGCGACGCAGCTGGGGCGCGGTGCGCTTCTGCTCGGTCAGGAAGGAGTACCAGCGCCAGACCCCGAGCTTGGGCAGCTCGAGGTGGAACCGGCTGCCGGCCTTCTTGCGGAACCACGGCGCGGTCTCGAGCTCGATCGCCCGGTCCATGGTGATCGGGTGGTGGATCGTCGCCGCGAGCGGGAGGAACTCCTCGATCGCCAGCAGCGGCGTGGCCAGCGTCTGGTTGTCGAAGACGATGTCGAAGTCGTCCTGGCGCTGGCGCAGCAGCTTGACGACCCGCTTGGAGAAGCTCATCGGCTCGGGGAACGCGCCGGAGCGCATGGTCAGCCACTCCTGCACGTCGATGAGGTCGCGGAACTCGCGCGGGTGCGGGTTGCGGAACTCGTCGCCGGGCTTGTAGAGATCCAGGCTGGGCACCTTGGTCAGCGTCACGCCCTCGTCGAGCTCGGGGTAGGGCTGTCCGGAGAAGACCTCGACGGTGTGGCCGAGCGCCACCAGCTCCCGGGTCAGGCGCCTGATGTAGATGCCCTGACCGCCGACATGCGGCTTGCTGCGGTAGGACAGCATCGCGATCCGCATCCGAAACTCCTTCTCCTGGCCGGCAGGACCGCAGAAGCAGGGCCGGAACAAACTGGAACGTGTTTCTAATTTTACGCTACGGGCCAGTAGCCTAGACGCGCCCGTCCCACTGTCAGGCATCGAGCACGACGAGGAGCCTTCGTGAGTACCAACGCCACGACCGCCGAATCCGTTCCGGACCCGGGCGGGTCGGCAGCCCAGCGCGAGCGCCGCCAGCGGATCCTCGACGCGACGTACGAGCTGGCCAGCAGCGGCGGCTTCGAGGCCGTGCAGATGCGGGCGGTCGCCGACCAGGCGGAGGTCGCGCTCGGCACCCTGTACCGGTACTTCCCGAGCAAGATCCACCTGCTCGTCTCCGCGCTCGACCGGCAGTTCGAGGAGGCCGCCAAGCGGCTCCACGAGCGACAGATCCCCGGCGACACCGCCGCCGACCGCGTCCTGTGGGTCCTCAAGCGCCTGACCCGCGGCATGCAGGGCGACCCGCAGCTGACCGAGGCGCTGACCCGGGCGTTCATGTTCGCCGACTCGGCCGTCAAGGCCGAGATCCACGCGGTGGGCATGTCGATGACCTCGATCGTCACGCACGCCATGGACGGCCGTTCCGCCGACGAGGCCGAGATCACCGACGAGGACATCGCCATCGCCCGCGTCCTGGGCGACGTGTGGCTCTCGGCGCTGGTCTCGTGGGTCACCGGCCGGTCGACGGCCGCCGAGACGGCAGCCCACATGGAGAACGCCGTACGCCTCGTCCTGCGGGACTGACACCGTCCTCAGGGCCGCTTGGCGCGCTCGGCCTTGCCGATCGCCTCCTCGACGACGCTGTTGAAGCGCGCGCCGTTCGGCCAGCCGTCGTAGTGGCAGGCCATGATCACCAGCTCCCGCAGCTCCTCGTGGGTGAGCTCCTGGTTGGCGAGCGCTGCCGGCACCTGGATGCCGAGGACGTCGTTGGCCCGTTGGCCCACGAGCATGCCGATCAGGAAGAGCCGGCGGTCGCGGTCGCCGATCCCGGGCCGCTGCCAAATGTCGCCGAACAGGTGCTCGACGGTGTAGCGGAAGAAGTCGCCGTCGCCGTCGCTCATCTCGAAGCCGTAGACCTCCTCCATCTTCTCCAGCCCCTTGCGGCGGAGCTCCGGGAGGTCGTCGAACTTGCCCGTCATACGCCGAGCCCCTTTCCTAGACGGTCGATGGATTGCTTCGCGAGCGGTACGTCGACCCCCAGCTCGTCCGCGAGCGCAATCGCGTGTGCCAGGTCCTTCTCCCCCAGTGCGCGGACGTGGTCGAAGACGCCGTACCAGAAGTCGGTGGGGTCCAGGGGCGCCGTGGTGTCGCGGTACATGATCGCGCCGGGGCCGCCGGTGATGGCGTCGGTGTGGCGGACGACCTCGCCGAGCTGGACCAGGTCGATCTGCGCCGCCTCAGCGAGCCGCTGCGCCTCGGTGACGGCGGTGAACGCGACGAAGTGGATCAGGTTGCGCGCCAGCTTCATCCGGGTGCCCGCCCCCAGCTCGCCCGCGTGGACGACCTTGCTGCCCATCGCTGCCAGCGCCGGGCGCGCCCTCTCGAACGCCTCCGCGTCGCCGCCGACCATGATCGCCAGGCTGCCGTCCGCGGCGCCCATCGGGCCGCCGCTGACCGGGGCGTCGAGGACGGTGTGGCCCTCCGCCGCGAGCTCGCCCGGCGTCGTCGGCGCGACCGTCGAGTGGATGACGATCGTGGTACCTGCCGCGACGTTGCTGGCGACCTCGCGGACCTGGCTGTCGTCACGCACCATCACGCAGAGGACATCCACGTCCATCGCGGCGACGCTCTCCGCGGCGGTCGCGCCCGCCGCGACCAGCTCGGCGACGGGGTCGGGCGCGACGTCGTACACCTGCAGCTCGATGCCCTCGGCCTGGGCGAGGCGCAGCGCCATCGGCTTGCCGATGTTGCCGAGACCGACGAAGCCGACCCTCATAGCCGGAACGTCTGGCCGCCGTCGACCGCCAGGATCTGGCCGGTCACCCACGACGCGTCCTCGGAGAGCAGGTAGAGCAGCGCGCCGACCATGTCGTCGACCTTGCCCATCCTCTTGATGGCCAGGCTGTTGCGGACGATGTCCTTGGCGGCGTCACCGGCCTGGACCCGCGTGGCCTCGGTGTCGGTCGGGCCGGGCGCGATCGCGTTGACGCGGATGCGCTGGCCGCCGAGCTCGTGGGCGAGCTGCTGGGTGAGGCTGTTGATGCCGGCCTTGGCGAGACCGTAGAAGCCGGAGTAGAGGTACGCCGCTGTGCTGGACTGGTTGACGATCGCTCCCCCTCCGCGCTTGGCGATCTCGGGGTAGACCGCGCGGGTCATGACGAGCGCGCCGTCGAGGTTCACGCTCATGAACCTCTTGTAGTAGTCCCAGTCGACGCTGATCAGCAGGTTGAACTCCATCGTCCCGTAGATCGCGGCGTTGTTGACCAGGTGGTCGATGCCGCCGAGCTCTTCCACCGTCGTGGCGACCAGCGCCTCCGCCGACTCCGCGCTGGAGACGTCGCAGCTGACGAAGATCGCCCGCCCGCCCGACTCGTTGATCCCGGCCGCGACCTTCTCGCCGGCCTCGCTGTTGAGGTCGGCCACCACCACAGCCGCTCCCTCGCGCGCCAGCGCCTCGGCGTACGCCTGCCCGATCCCCTGTGCCGCGCCCGTCACGACGACGACCTTGTCCTTGAACCTCATGCCACTCCTGTCCCGTGCGCCGCAGGAATCACCGGTTCCCCGGTGATTCCGTCACTTTCACCCCATTGCATTGCCCTGTAAGTGCAGGTTTCACCGGTGAACCGGTGATTCCCACACCCCCTCACGCCGGCTCCGCGATCGTCTTCATCTCGAGGTACTCCTCGAACCCGGCAACGCCCATCTCGCGGCCGAGCCCGGACTGCTTGTAGCCGCCGAAGGGGGCATCGGGGCTGAACCAGACACCGCCGTTGACGGCGAGGGTGCCGGTGCGGATCCGGCGGGCGACGGCGTGGGCGCGCTCGAGCGAGCCGGAGTCGACCGAGCCGGAGAGGCCGTACGGCGAGTCGTTGGCGATCCGGACCGCGTCGTCGTCGCCGTCGTGCGGGATCACCACGAGCACGGGCCCGAAGATCTCCTCCTGCGCGAGCCGCGACTCGTTGGTCAGGCCCGCGACCACGGTCGGCTCGACCCAGAAGCCGGGCTGGTCGATGACCTTGCCGCCGGTGACGATGCGGCCACCCTCCTCCTCGGCGAGACGGAAGTACGCCGCGACGCGGTCGCGCTGGACCGCGGAGATGACCGGGCCACAGATCGCACCAGGGTCCTCGGGCGACTTCGCGCCGATCGACTCCATCACCTGCGCGGCAGTCGCGACGGCCTCGTCGTACCGCTCGCGCGGCACCACCAGCCGGGTGGTCAGCGCACAGCCCTGGCCGGCGTGGATGCACGCGGCGAAGGCGGTCGCGCCGGCAGCGGCCGAGACGTCGGCGTCGTCGAGCACGATCGCGGCGGACTTGCCGCCCAGCTCGAGGAAGACCTTCTTCAGCGTCGGCGCCGCGGCGGCCATGATCGCCCGCCCGACCCCGGTCGACCCGGTGAAGGAGACCATGTCGACCCGCGGGTCGCTGGCCAGCACGGACGCGACCTCGTTGGAGCGCGGCGTGACCACGTTGAAGACGCCCGCCGGGATGTCGGTGTGCTCGGCGATGAATCGCCCGAGCTCGCACGCCACCCACGGGGTGTCCGGCGCGGGCTTGAGCACGACCGTGCAGCCGGCCGCGAGCGCCGGGCCGATCTTGGCCAAGTTGATCTGGTTGGGCACGTTCCATGGCGTGATCGCCGCGACGACGCCGACGGGCTCGCGCCGGACGGTACGCCGGGTCGGGATCCCCATCGGCTGGGCGACCCCGAGGTCGGTCTCCCACTCATAGGACTCGAGCAGATCCGTGACCCACTTCAGCCCCTCGACCGGTACGTCGAAGCCGGCCGCGCCCATCATGAAGTCGGGCATGCCGACCTCGGCGGTCGTCAGTGCGCGGAACTCGTCGGCGTTCTCCATCAAGGCGGCGTGCAGCTGGCGCAGGCACCGCACCCGCAGCTCGACATCGGTCGACCACGAGGTCTCGTCGAACGCCCGCCGCGCGGCAGCGATCGCCGCCTCGACGTCGGCCGCCGTCGAGTCCGGCGCCTGGCCGATGACCTCGCCGGTGGCCGGGTTGAGGACGTCGTACGACGCCCCGTCGCTGGCGCCCGACAGCTTGCCGTCGACCAGCTGCTGGGCCGGAGGTGCGGAGATCATCGTGGTCCTTCCTGGGTGATGAAGTCGCCGCGCTCGACCGGCGGCGGCCAGACGGTGCTGGGCAGGTCGGCGTGGCGGTAGTGACCCGGGACGCCGAGACCGGTGACGGACATCCGCTTGAGCAGCGTGTCCGGCGCCTTTCCGGCCTCGATGATCGACAGGAACGTGTGCGCGGTCGACGGCATGTCGAACCAGTCGCGCTGCCAGTCGATCTTCACGCCCTCGTCGGTCCGCTTGAGACCGAACCACGACCCGCCGAGCCCGAGGATCTCGTACTCCTTGCCGGTGTCGTCGAGGATCCCGGAGCGCTGCTTCCAGAAGCCGATCACCATCGCCTTCCGGTCGTCGATGACGGTGCAGACGTAGTCGTAGTGCCAGCCGTCGAGGCCGTCCATCTCGATGCCGATCGCCCAGTCGCGGATCTGGTCGCGCCCGACTGCCATGAAGTGCTCGTCGGGTGCGTACATCCAGCCGTACGTCGCGTCCTCGGCGTACCACTCCGCCATCGGGCGCCAGTCGCCGCTGGCCTCGACCTTGCGGTTGATCTCGAGCCAGGAGTCCCAGAACTCCTCGATCTCGGCACGCGTCAGGTCACTCATGGGTCTCCTCCAGAGAGAGTGCGAAAGCGGGGCAGTACTTCACGGCCTGCTGTACGTCGGACCGCAGCGACTCGTCCGGGTGCTCGTCCAGCACGACCACCACGTCGGCGTCCTCGTCGAAACCGAACACGTCGGGCGCCTCGCCCTGGCAGAGCTGGTGGCCCTGGCAGATGCCGGTGTCGGCGACAACCCTCATCGCTGCCCCTCGGTGGTTGAGTAGTCCGAGCCGCTAGGCGAGGACGTATCGAAACCACCACGGCGGCGGTAGCGGACCCGAGCCGGCTGGGCGAGCTGGATGACCATCTTGGAGAAGTCGTCGCGGTACTCGTCCAAGGGCTGCGCGGCCTCGAAGCTGAAGTCGCGCAGGATCACCGAGAAGATCGCCTTCATCTGCATCATCGCGAACGCGTTGCCGACGCAGCGGTGCTTGCCGGCGCCGAACGGGATCCAGGTCCAGCGGTTCTGCAGGTCCTCCTGCCGCGGGTCGACGTACCTGCTCGGATCGAAGAGATCCGCCTTCGGGAAGTCCTCCTCGATCCGGTTGGAGACCCGCGGCGACGCGGCGACCAGGGTGCCGGCCGGGATCGTGTGGCCGAGCAGGTCGAAGTCCTCCTGCACGAGCCGCATCAGGATGACCAGCGGCGGGTGCAGCCGCAGCGTCTCCTTGAGCGCCGACTCCAGCACCGGGATCGACCGCAGCGCCTGGAAGGACACCTCAGGAGCAGCGCCGTCGGCATCCGGTGAGTACAGCGCGTCGAGCTCGGCGACGACATCGCCCATCACGTCGGGGTGGCGGAGCAGCTCGATCATCGCCCAGGACGCGGTGCCGGAGGAGGTGTGGTGCCCGGCGAACATCATCGAGATGAAGATCCCGGTCACCATCTCGGCGTCGTACCCGACCGCGATGAGCACGTCGAGCAGGTCCCTGTCCTCACGCGCGATCTCGCCCTGCGCGACCCGTGCGGCGATGATCGCCTGCACCTTCGCGACCAGCTGCTCGCGGGCCTCGTCGCGCAGGCGGAAGGAGTCGATGTCGGCGTACGGGTCGACGTACGCGATCGCGTCCGTGCCGTGCTCGAGCTGGTGATATACGTGAGCGAACGAGCCGTCGAGCTGCTCGCGGAACGGCTTGCCGATCAGGCACGCCGATGTCGTGTAGATGGTCAGCTCGGCGAAGAAGTCGAGCAGGTCGATCTCGCCCTCGTCGCCCCAGCCCGCGACCATCCGGCGGATCTCCGCCTCGATCGTCTGCGCGTGGCCGCGCATCATGTCGCCGCGCAACGCCTGGTTCTTGAGCATCTGCTGGCGCTCCTCGGGCGAGGCGTCGAAGACCACGCCCTTGCCGAAGATCGGCGTCATGAAGGGGTACGCCGCCGCCTGGTCCAGCACCTCCTCGGGTGCGCGGAAGAACGCCTCGTTCGCCTCGGCCCCCGTCACCATCACGACCTCGCGGTCGGCGAGCCGGAAGCGCCCGATGTCGCCGCACTCCTCCCGCACGCGGTGGAAGAGCCCGATCGGGTCCACCCGCATCTCCGGCAGGTGGCCGGTGCCCTTGATGATCGCGGGCACGCTCGGGTCCTGGTCGTCGAGGACGACCGACACTTCCGGAATCGGTGGTTGAGTAGCCGCCGACGAACGAGGCGGCGTATCGAAACCGCTCATGACTTCTCCTCAATCGGTGCTTCGGGGTTCACGTCGACGGGGCTGAGGTGCACGCCCCGCGGGGCGGAGACGACGGTGGTGATGGCGTCGGCGATCGCGCGCGCCTTGAGGAAGTGCGAGTGCCGCGCGTGCCCCCACTTGACCCACTCGGTGAGGACCTTGGCGGCGGCATCGGCGTCCCAGTCCATGCCCATCTCGCTCCAGGTCGGGCCGGGCCGCACGATCGAGGCCCGTACGCCGGACCCCTCGATCTCCATCTGCAGCGCACCGACCAGCCCCTCGAGAGCAGCCTTGGTCGCGCTGTAGCCGCCCATGAACGGCCGGGGCCGGACCGCCACGTCGGAGGACACGAAGACGAAGTCGCCCCGCTGCCGCTCGAGCATGCCGGGGAGGAACGCCCGCACCAGCCGGTGCGGACCGACGACGTTGACGTCGAGCTCCTGCTGCAGCCGATCGACCCCCGTGTCGACGAGAGCGCCGGGTCCGATCAGGGCCGCGTTGCTGATGACGACCTCGGCCTCGCCCAGCTCCTTCTCGACGTGCTGGGCGAACGAGGCCACCGACTCCTCGTCGCTGACGTCGAGCGCGAACGCCACGGCCTCGCCGCCCTCGGCCCGGATCTCCGCTGCCAGCGATTCGCACCGATCGACGCGACGGGCGCCGAGCGCGACCGGAAATCCGGCCAGGGCCAGAGCCCGAGCGGTCTCGGCACCGATCCCGGAGGATGCTCCGGCGACGACGGCGGGCCGCCGCTCGGGATGCATCGACTTGGCCATCAGGACCTCCAGTCAAACGTCACGGGCAGCTCGGCGAAGCCGCGGACGCTGGTCGAGTGCACCCGCAACGCCCGGTCGGCGTGCACGGTGAAGCCGCCGACGCGGCGTACGAGCTCGGTGAGCACGACGCGTGCCTCCAGCCGGGCGAGGTTGGCGCCGAGGCAGAAGTGGCGACCGGTGCCGAAGCTCAGGCTCTGCGCGAGCTCGTCGCGATCGCGGCCGATGTCGAACACCGTCGGCGAGGAGAAGACCCGCTCGTCGCGGTTGGCCGAGCCGAGCAGCACCAGCAGCTTGGCGCCCGCGGGCACGGTCACGCCGGCGATCGACACCTCCCGCGTGACCAGCCGCGCGAGCATCTGGCTGGAGGTGTCGAAGCGCAGCGTCTCCTCCACCCAGACCGGCACCAGCGAGGGGTCGGCGAGCACGGCCGCCTGCTGCGACGGGTGAGCCGAGAGGTGCAGGAGCGCGTTGCCGAGCAGCTTGGTCGTGGTCTCGTTGCCGGCCACGATCATCAGCAGCAGGAACGCGATGACCTCGTGGTCCTTGAGCCGGTCACCGTCCAGCTCGGCCTGCAGCAGCGCGGAGGTCAGGTCGTCGGCGGGGTGGGTACGCCGCTCCACGACGAGATCACCGAGGTAGCCGAAGATCGCGATCGCGGCCTCCATGCCCGCCGGCGGTACGTCGCGTACACCGGCCTCCCGGTGCACCAGCAGGTCGGCGAGGCGGCGTACCTCGTCCCGATCGGCCACGGGGACGCCCATCATCTCGGAGATGACGTCCATCGGCAGCCGGCCGGCGAGCTCGGCGATCCAGTCGGACTCGCCCCCGCTCGCGGCCATCTTGTCCAGGTAGTCCTCCGCCATCGCCTGCACCCGCGGGGTCAGCTCGCCGACCCGGCGGGGCGTGAACGCCTTGGACACCAGCTTGCGGATCCGGCTCTGCTCGGCGCCGTCCAGCGCCAGGAAGCTCATCACCCGGTGGGCGTCCGCGCTCCAGGCCGACGCGTCGAGCGAGACCCCCATCCGGTTGGAGAACGAGGCGTCGTCGCGCAGCACGTCGAAGACGTCGGCATGCCGCGAGACCACCCAGAGGTCGTCGACGGAGTGGTGGACCGGGTCCTCGTCGCGCAGCCGCGCGTAGAGCGGATAGGGGTCCTCGTGGAAGTCGTAGTCGTAGGGGTCGAAGACGATCATCGCCCACCACCCAGGATCGTGGCGACGACCGTGTCGAGGCGGTCGCCGAGGTCGGCGTACGACGTCACGCCCATGCCGGCCTGCAGGAGGGCGCCCGAGAACGCCAGGATGATCGCGTCCAGCCGCGCCGGCGTCGACGAGGAGCCGAGCGCGCCGTCGAACATCTCCACGAACGTGCCCCCGATGCGCAGCCGCAGCCGCTCGACGTCGGGGTCCCCGCCGAGCAGCGCGAGCGTGGCCCCGGCCGCGAGGTGCGGGGCGGCCTCGAGCATCTCGGTGAGGCCGCGGGTGACCGACTGGACCCGCGCGACGGCGGTACGCCCGGCGACCTCCTGGGCGTCGGCGTGCTCGATCAGCCGCTGGGAGAAGAGCTCGGCCAGCAGGTGCGCCTTGGAGGAGAAGTAGGTGTACGCCGTCGCGGGCGAGACGCCTGCACGTACGGCGACCTGCCGCACGGTCAGCGCCTCGGGCCCGACCTCGGCGAGCTGCTCGAAGCCGGCGTCGACGAGGCGCTGCACCGTCTCGGCCTGCCGTGGGCGAAGGCCCTGGCGGGGAACACTGGTCACCTGACTGGACACCTGTCCAACTTAGAACAAGTTCTAGTAATGTGGCAAGGGTGAGCACCAGCAACTTCGAGTCCCTGACCCGCGAGCAGCTCGCCGTCGTCGTCCCCGAGCTCCTGCTCATCGGCCAGCTCATCGACCGCTCCGGCATGGCCTGGTGCATCTCCGCCTTCGGGCGCGAGGAGATGGCGCAGATCGCCATCGAGGAATGGGCGTCCTCCTCACCGATCTACACCCGCCGCATGCAACGCGCCCTCGGCTACGCGCCCGACGTCGCGGGCGAGGGCGACGTGATCACGATCTTCAAGGGCCTGCAGCTCGACATCGGTGCTCCCCCGCAGTTCATGGACTTCCGCTACACCGTCCACGACCGCTGGCACGGCGAGTTCGCGCTCGACCACTGCGGCGCGTTGATGGACGTCGAGCCGATGGGCCCCGACTACGTCCGCTCGATGTGCCACGACATCGAGGACCCGACCTTCGACGCCACCGCCGTCGCCACCAACCCGCGCGCACAGGTGCGGCCGATCCACCGTCCGCCGCGGCCCACAGGCGCCACCGGTCAGCACTGCGCGTGGACGGTCGCCATCGACCCGTCCCACCCGCCGGTCGCCGCGATCCCCGCGCTGGCCGTCAACGAGCGCTCGCGGGCGGCGACGCTCGAGCTGGACCCGATCGACCGCGCCGACGAGGGGGCCGCCGACTACGCCGGACCGCTGCTCGCCGACCTGGACTTCACGGCCTTCTCGCACTCGGCGCTCGTCCGGATGGCCGACGAGGTGTGCCTGCAGATGCACCTGCTCGACCGCGGGTTCGCGATGGCGGTCGCCGCCCGCGCGCAGTCACCCCAGCAGGCGCTGGAGATCCGGCGCAAGCAGCTGACCGGCGTCGCCGGCATCGCCGCCGAGCGCCTGGTCCGCGCCCTCGCTCTTCCCGCGACCGAGGAGGGCGCGCAGCGCCTCCTGGGCCTGCACCCGATCTTCAACCCGGCGCGCTACGTCCCGGCGGCGGCCTCCGAGGACGGCGCCTGGCACTCCCTCTGCGGCCCCGACTGGCCCGATGCCCTCCGCGCGATCACCCGCGCCGTCGACCCCCACCTCGACGCCGAGGTGGTCGGGTCCGCGGACGACTGGCACGCCCACGTCGTACGCCGGACCGAGCCCCTCGCCGAGGACCCGGCCGTCGCGGTGGTGCGGTTCAGCACCGGTGCGGCCTTCACGTTCGAGCCGCGCCGGTCGCTCCCGATCACCCCCGTCTGACGCAGGGCGCGGCCGGATGCGCGTCGTACCTGATGTTCTGGCCCCAGTTCGGCCGATTTCGGGGCCAAAAGATCAGGTACGACGGAACCCGGAGACCTCAAGGCGCCAGGTCGAACCAGTCCGCGAACCCGCTCGGGTCGTGCCGGCCGAGTGCGCCGTGCTCGAAGAGCCCCCAGCCCTCGGTCCCGTCGGGCACCCCCGCCCCCGGGCCGTGGACGGTCGCCGAGCCGACGTGGTCGATGACGCCGAACATGATCCGCCCGGCGACGGCCGGGTCGCTCAACGAGTAGGTGACCCGCTCGCTGAACCCGGCGCCCTTCCAGGTGCCGTGGGCCCAGTCGGGGTCGCCGCCGTACCCGCCGCCGACGTGGATCGGTGTCGGCAGGTGCGAGGTCACCTCGAAGCGCACCTCCTTGCCCGCGGGCGTCGAGCACAGCAGCGTCGCGCCCGTGGGCACGCGCGTGCCGGGCGTGTAGTGGACGACCACCCGTGGCCAGCCGAGCTGCTCGACCCGCCCGTCGCGCCAGACCCGCGTGCAGTCGTTGACCGTGCGGAAGCCGTCCGGTGTCTCCTGGATGATCACGCAGAGGCAGAACTCCTCGAACCCGATCGGCACGTAGAGCCACCACATGCCGTCGAAGGCCGGCTCGGCCGGGCGTCCGGCCGGCAACGCCTCGCCCTGCGGGCGGATGCCCCACGAACGGTCGCGCGAGCCCGTCCACACGTCGGGAGTGACCTCGATCGACTCACCGTCGATCGTGATCACACCCTCCCAGCTGCCGACCTGCGCGAACCGCTGGGCGTTCAGGACGGTGCCGGGTCCCTGGCGCATGACGTGCGGCAGCTCCTGAAGCACCGGGTGCAGGCCGCGCCAGCGCAGGTCGAGCGCGATGCCCTCGGTCTCCTCCAGCACGATCCGCAGCTCCTGGAGCGGCTCGACGACCTCGATCCGGTAGCCGCCCACCCGCTGCTCCAACCGGTCGCCCCCGCGGGGATCGGCAGCGTCGCAGAGGTGCACGGCGGTCTGCTCGTCGCCACGGTGCACCAGGACGTAGGCGTCCTTGGTCCCGAGGTTCGGGTAGAAGCCGAGCCCGGTGATCACCATGATGTCGCCGGACCGGTCGTGGCAGTTGAAGTACGAGCGGTCGTAGAAGTGCCGGTCGCTGCTACCGCCCCACGCCACGGGCTGGGGGAGCTGGTGGATCGGGTACTCGTCGAGCGGCCCGATCCCGACGTACTCGCCGTGCGAGCCGACCTCGCCCGCGACACCCATCAGGCGCCCACCTGCGCGAGGAGCTCCTCGACGAGGGGCTTGCAGTGGAACAACGTCTCGATGTCGTCGGGCCGCTCGATCTCGCCGAAGTGGATCTGCCGGGTGCCGGTGCGCATGAACACGACGCACCAGGTCACCGCGTTGTAGAGGTGGTACCAGGTGAGGTCGCCGAGGGTGGTCCCGGTCAGCTCCTCGTACGTCGCCCGCACGTCGTCCTCCGCCAGGAAGGACGGCATGCCCGGCAGGCCCATCACCTCGGTGATCGACTGGAACACCCGGTGGGCGAAGACCAGCCAGGACACGTCCAGCTCGCGCGGCCCGAGCGTGACCATCTCCCAGTCGAGGACCGCCACCGGCGAGAAGTCGCGGTAGATCGTGTTGCCGATCCGGGCGTCGCCCCAGCACAGGACCGCCTCGGCGGTCGCGGGCAGGTTGGCCTCGAGCCAGCCGAGAGCGCGCTCGACCAGCGGCGAGGACCCGATGTCGGGGACGGCCCAGTCGTACCAGACGCGGACGTGCGCGAGATTGCGTCCGAGCAGCGTCTCGCCGAGCTCGCGCGGCGCGAGGAACCCGAAGGTCGTCGCGGGGTCGGGGATCGCGTGCAGCCGCGCGAGCACCCCGACGGTGGTGTCCTGCAGCGTGCGCTGGTCGGTGGGCGAGGCGTCGAAGAGCCAGTTGTCGCCGAACGGGTAAGGCAGGACGTCGGGCGGCACGACGCCGTCGACGCGCTCCATGAGGAAGAACGGCGAGCCGATCACCTCGCCGGTCGGCTCGTTCCAGCCGACGGCGGGTACCGGGACGTCGGTCAGCTCGCCGACCAGCCGCATCGCCTCGCGCTGCGCGGTCAGGTCGTACGCCGCGAAGACCGGCACGTCCTCGGTCCGGGGCGCGACGCGGGCGACGTACTCCCCCGTGCGGCGTGCGGTCCCCGAGCCTGCCGCGGGGTCGGTCCAGGCGATGTCGAGCACGACGGTCTCCGAGGACATGCCGTTGGCCTCGATGCCGGCCCGGATCGCGACCTCCGGCTCGGCGCCCGCGGGCAGGAGCGTCGCCAGCCACTCCTCCATCCGGCCGGTCAGCGCGACGACGTCGCGTCCCGACCGCTGCAGGTGGAACTCCTCGGCCGTGCTCACGGCGTCGGCTCGGGAAGCGGCAGGTAGACGGACTTGAGCTCGGTGTACTGCGCCAGCCCCTCCGGGCCGAACTCGCGTCCGGTGCCGGAGGCCTTGAAACCGCCGAACGGCGCCGCGAAGTCCATCGTGTAGGTGTTCACGCCGTAGGTCCCGGTCCGCACCCGGCGAGCAACCGAGATGCCGGCCTCCTCGTCGGCGGTCCAGACCGTGCCGGCGAGTCCGTAGTCGGAGTCGTTCGCGATCCGCACGGCATCGTCCACGTCGTCGTACGGGATGACCGAGAGGACCGGACCGAAGATCTCCTCCTGGGCGATCCGCATCCGGTTGTCGACGTTGCCGAAGACGGTCGGCCGGACGTACCAGCCGGCCGCGAGCCCGGACGGCATGCCGGGGCCGCCGGCGAGCAGCGTGGCGCCCTCCTGCTCCCCCAGCGCGATGTAGGACGCCACCCGCTCCTGCTGGCGCTTGGCGACCATCGGGCCGATCTCGGTGCCCGGGTCCATCGGGTCGCCGACGACCATCGAGCCGATGGCCGACGCCAGCGCAGCGGCGACCTCGTCGTGCCGCTCGCGGCTGACCAGCACCCGGGTCTGGGCGACGCAGGCCTGCCCGGAGTTCATCACACCGAGGAACTTCATCCCCTCGACCACCGCGTCGAGCGAGGCGTCGTCGAGCACGATCGCGGCCGACTTCCCGCCGAGCTCGAGCGAGACGCGCTTGAGCTGCTCGCCGCAGATCGCACCGATCTTGCGTCCGGCCGCGGTGGAGCCGGTGAACGCGACCTTGTCGACGCCCGGGTGGCGCACGAGGTGCTCACCGACCTCGCGCCCGCCGGCCACGATCGACACCACCCCCTCGGGGACACCGGCCTCGATCAACGCCTCGGCCAGGACGTAGCCGTCCAGGGGCGACTCGGGCGCCGGCTTCACGACGACCGTGCAGCCGGCGAGCAGCGCCGGCACCAGCTTGGAGAGCACCGTGAACTGCGGGACGTTCCACGGCGGGATCGCTGCGACGACCCCGACCGGCTCGTGCCGGACGATCACGTCGGAGCCCAGGGAGCCCGGCCGCCGCGACTCCCACGCGAACTCCCGCGCGATGGCCAGGAACGCCTCGATCTGCATCCACGGCGCCGGCGCCTGGGCGAGCTGGCTGAAGGAGATCGGCGAGCCCATCTCGGTCGAGATGACGCGGGCCATCTCGTCGAGGCGAGCGGCGTACGACGCCGAGAGTGCCTCGACCACCGCGATCCGCTCGGCGGGCGACATCCGTGGCCACGGCCCCTCGTCGAACGCCTTGCGGGCGGCTGCCACGGCCGCGTCGATGTCGGCAGGCGTGCCCTCGGGCACCCGGGCCACCACCTGCTCGGTGTGCGGGCTGACCACCTCCAGGACCGCGTCGCTCGCGGGCCGCGCCCACGTCGTACCGATGAAGAAGGCGTCCCGGTCGAGCGTCATGGCCTGCCCGCCTTGCCTAGGCGCCGAAGGCGTGGGTGGAGGTGACGCCGCCGTCGATGGCGATCTCGGCACCGTTGACGTAGCCGGACTCGTCGGAGGCGAGGTAGACGTAGAGCGGCGCGATGTCCTCGGGCGTGCCGACCCGCCGCAGCGGGACCTTCGAGGCGCCGAACTCCATCGCCGCGTCGCCCCCGTGGACCCGCGTCATCGGGGTGTCGATCATCCCGGGGTGCACGGAGTTCACCCGGATCCCCTTCGGGCCGAGCTCCATCGCCGCGCACTTGGTCATGCCACGGATCGCCCACTTCGTGGAGGCGTACGCCGTGCAGGACGGCATGCCGGCGAGGCCCTCGACCGACGAGGCGTTGATGATCGACCCACCGCCGTTCTTGCGCATGGTGCGGGCGACGGCCTGCATGCCGAGGAAGGTGCCGACCTGGTTGACGTTCACCAGCAGGAGGAACTCCTCGAGCGGCATCCGCTCGATGTCGCCGAAGCGCAGCACCCCTGCGTTGTTGGCCAGCACGTTGATCGGTCCGAAGCGGGTGTTCGCCTCCTCGACGACGGCGGCCCACGAGGCCGGGTCGCTCACGTCGTGCGCCATGAAGTGGGCAGCGTCGCCCAGCTCCTCGGCGAGCGCCTGACCGGCCTCCTTGGCGATGTCGGCGATGACGACCTTCGCGCCCTCGGCGACGTACGCGCGGACGATCGCCGCACCTTGACCTTGCGCGCCACCGGTGACGATGGCGACCTTGTTCTCCAGACGCATTCCAGGCCCTTCAGACGGTGAGCTGCATGATCGAGTCGGCGGCGAAGCCGACGGACGGGTCGCGATCGGCGAAGAAGCCACCGAGCTGCTTGTCGAGGTCGTCGGCCGACCAGAGGTCGCCGGACGCGTCGAAGCGCTGCTCGACGACCGGCGCGGCCACGAGGGCCACCATCCCGCCGTACACGACGAAGACCTGGCCGGTGATCCGCTCGGCGGCCGGCGACGCGAGGTAGGCGACCAGCGGCGCGACGTGGTCGGCGGAGTAGGGATCCACCGCCTGGCCGGAGGTGTCCTCGCCGAAGACCGAAGCGGTCATGGCCGTGCGGGCCCGGGGGCAGATCGCGTTCGCGCGTACGCCGATCCGCGACAGGCCACGCGCCGTCGACAGCGTCAGCGCGGCGATGCCCGCCTTGGCCGCGGCGTAGTTGGCCTGGCCCGGCGAACCGCCGAGGAACGCCTCGGACGCGGTGTTGACGACCGAGCCGTAGACCGTGCCGGACTCGGAGGCCTTCGCGGTCTCGCGCCAGTACGAGGCGGCGTTGCGCGAGAGCAGGAAGTGCCCGCGCAGGTGGACCGCGATGACCGCGTCCCACTCCTCGTCGGACATGTTGAACAGCATCCGGTCGCGGGTCATGCCGGCGTTGTTGACCACGATGTGGAGCCCCCCGAAGCCCTCGACCGCGGCCTGCATCATCGCGTCGGCGGTGGCCCGCTCGGAGACGTCGCCCCCGACGGCCACCGCGGAGCCGCCGGCCTCCTCGATCGCCGCGACGGTGTCGTCGGCACAGCCCGGCAGGTCGGCGACGACGACGCGTGCGCCGGCAGCCGCCAGCGCGACCGCCTCCGCGCGTCCCAGCCCGGCGCCCGCGCCGGTGACGATCGCGACCTTGCCGTCCAGCGTGGTCGATCCCTCGCCGCTCACTCCTCGACCAGCGCGATCGCGTTGCGCGGGCAGGACGCAGCGGCCTGACGGGCCCGCTGCTCGTTCTCCGAGGTCACCTCGTCGGTGTGCACGACCAGGAAGTCGTTGTCGTCGAGCTCGAAGATGTCCGGCGCCAACGCCTCGCACATCGCGTTGGACTCGCACAGGTCGAAGTCGACCTTGATCTTCAGCGCCACTTGCTTCTCCTCAGCTCATCTTCCGGTGGTCCCAGGTGGCGACCTTGTCGGCGTGGACGATGACGCCCACCCGCTTGGTCGCCTGCTTCTCCACGGTCTGCCGACCGAGGTCGCCGAGCGCCTCGAACGACTCCGCGGCCAGCATCCGGGTCGCGACGGCCGAGCCGATCGCGAAGATCTGGTCGGGGTCGCGCACGATCTCGGCACGCCCCTGGATCGAGACTCCACGGAGCTCGAAGTAGTCGGTCCCGTCCTCGACCAGCACGCTGACCCGCGGGTCACGCTCGAGGTTGCGGATCTTCTGGCTGGCGGCGTACGTCCAGAACGCGATCGACCCGTCGCGCACGACGTAGAACAGCGTGGTCAGGTGGGGTGCGCCGTCGGGGCCGACCGAGGCTACCTGCACCTTGAGGTTCTCGGCGAGCAGGTCGGCGACCTCCGCCTCGTTCATGCGTACGCCGTCGCGCCCGCCCGTCCCGGCCGACACGATCAGCCCTCCGAGGAGTGCCCGGGGAAGACGTGGGCGCTGGGGTCGACCACGACGGCGGCGTTGTTGACGGCAGTGGCGGCCTCGCCGAACCCGACCGCGATCAGACGGACCTTGCCGGCGTACTCGGTGATGTCGCCGGCGGCGAACACGCGCGGCAGGCTGGTGCGCATCGAGGGGTCGACGACGATGTGCCGCTTCGCGGTCTCCAGGCCCCACTGCTGCAGCGGCCCGAGGTCGGCGACGAAGCCGAGTGCCGCGACGACGGCCTGGGCGGGCCGCGTGTGGGTGACCCCGTCGACGGAGATCTCGACCTCCTCGACGGCCTCACCGCCGATCAGCTTGGTCACCTCGGCCTTGGTGAGGATCTCGACGGAGGACGCGCGCACCTGCTCCACCGTCCGCGCGTGTGCCCGGAAGGCGTCGCGACGGTGCACGAGCGTGATGGAGCGGGCGATCGGCTCCAGGCTCGCGGCCCAGTCGAAGGCGCTGTCGCCGCCGCCGACGATGATGATGTCCTTGTCGGCGTACGGCTCGAAGCTCGGCACGAAGAACTCCATGCCGCGCCCCAGCCAGTCGTCGCCGGCCGGCAGGGGACGCGGGCTGAACTTGCCGATGCCGGCGGTGATCAGCATGGCCTTCGCGCGCACCTCGGTGCCGTCGTCGAGGGTCAGCGTCAGGCCCTCGTCGTCGGTGAGGAGCGAGGTCGCCGTCCGGCCGAGGAGGTACGTCGCCCCCGCCGTGTCGGCCTGCTCCACCAGGCCCGCGACCAGCTCACGGCCCTTGACGGTCGGGAACCCGGCCACGTCGAGGATCTGCTTCTCGGGGTACATCGCGGTGATCTGGCCACCCAGCTCGGGCAACGAGTCCACGACCGCGACGCGCATCCCGCGGAAGCCCGCGTAGTACGTCGCGAACAGGCCGGTCGGGCCGGCACCGACGATCACCAGGTCGCAGTCCACGCCGGAACTGTAACGTGTTCTAGTTCCGGCTGTCTGCATCTGGCAGCTCCTATTTCGCGTCGATGTTGTCGATCAGCCAGCCGGTGTTGGTGTGCACCATCGTCACCAGCAGGCGGTAGGGGGTCAGGGTCATCCGGCGGTCCTTGCCGATGCCCTTGCTGATCCACTGGTTGAGGAAGACCAGTGCCTGGAGCTGGGTGCGGTTGGCGCGCACGACGCCCTGGTAGGTCACCCGGGCGTCGACGTCGACCTTCTTGGCGATCGACTGGGCCTTGGCGTCCGACGTCGTCTGCTTGAACTTGGTCGCGAAGTCGGACGTCATCAGGTCGGCCGCCTTGGCGACGTCGTCGTCGAAGTGCTGCCAGTGCAGGCTGACCGCGGTGGCCGCGTCCTTCGCCGCCTGGTCGACGCCGGCGTCGACGTCGGTCTGGTTCAGGATCACGGGCCGGCCGGACGGAACGGCGATCTGGCCCGTCGGCACGTGGGGAGCACGGTCCTTGTGCACGGCGAACCAGGCACATTGACCGGCGACCACGAGCGCGAGGACGCCGAGCGCGACCATCAGGACCCGGGTGAGCCGTCCGCCCGCGAACAGCACCAGGAAGCCACCGGGCTCCTGCGGCTGCCGCGGCGGCTTGGGCTGTGCCGAGGTCAGCTGCTTGCGGGGTGCCGCGACCCGCTCGACCTGGTCACCCTCGTCGAGAGGTACGTCGACCCGCCCCGCGATCTTGCGGGGCCGGGACGTCACGGGCCGGGATCCGGCCGGGCGCCGCTTGGGCTGGCTCATGACCCCTCCCCGATGAACGTCACGTTGTTGACCAACCAGCGGCCACCGGACCGGGCGAGGTCCACCTTGATCTGGTTGTTGTGCGCCGCGACCTGCTTGTGGGTGATGTCGCTGGACACGGTTCCCTGGGTCGCCAGCACGGTGGTCGCCGAGTCTGCGTCGCCGGTCGTGTAGCCGGCGTACACGACCTCGGAGCGGTAGGTCGCGTGCAGGCGCTGCAGGAGCGTCTTGGTCCCCTTGACCGACTTGTCGTACTGCGCCCGGAACGCACCGGTCGTCATCGAGCGAACGGCCGCGATCGTCGAGTCGGCGGTCTTGTAGTCGATGTTGGTGAACGCGTTGACGAACTTGGTGCTCGCCACCAGGACGTCCGCGATGCGCTGCTGGTCGGAGGCCGGCGACTCGTCCATCGCCTGGACCACACCGCTGCCGACGTCACTGCCGGCGTCGACGGTCGGCGCCTGCTCGCGCTGGTGCTGGTCGTACATCTTCGCGCCGAGGAAGATCGCGGCACCCGCCACCAGCAGGACGCCCAGCCACAACGCGAGGTTGAGGCGGATGCGGCTGCGATCTGTCGTCGGTTCGGTCGACGTGGTCGGCACCTCGGTCACTGGCCCGCCACCGGGCCCACCAGCAGCCACTTCCACGCGTCTCCTCCCAATACCGACAGGTTGCCGGGCGTCTGATATCTGATGGCGCGTCCGTTGCGGTCGACCACGCCGGGGAGCGTGCTCGTCCCGGCGCTGCCACTGTAGTCACGGGCGGGTGACTTGTTCAGGCCCGCGGTGTAGGCCAGCGCGGCGTCGGAGCCGCGGCGCTCGAACGGAAGCGGAGACTCGCACTTGGCCGGGTAGGTCGGCGCGTCGGTGAGGTCCTGCGTCGAGCGCCACTCCGACGGCGGCTTGTAGCCCTTGGTGCACGGCGGGACGCTGTAGTCCATCTGCACGTTGATGTGTCCCCAGCCGTCCTTGGTCGATCCGGTGGGCCCCGCGGCCAGCAGCGGCGGGTAGGTCACCAGCAGCTGCTCGATGCCGGGCCGGTTCGCGTCGAGGACCGAGCCGACGCCGATCAGGTTCGTCAGCAGGCCGGGCAGCACCGGACCGAGGTCCTCCATCAGCGCCTGCAGCTCGCGGGCTGCCGCGGGGGTGTTGGAGATGACCTCGCGCAGGTTCTTGTCGCTGCCGCGCAGGGCTCCGGTGAGGGTGTTCAGGTCGGCCGCGAACGAGCGGACGTTCTCCTTCTGCCCGCTCTGGGTCTTGAGCACCTTGAGGCCGTAGTGCAGCAGCGCGACCGTCTCCTTGGTGTGCCGCGACGCCTGGTCGATGAAGACCGTGCCGCCGTCGAGGAGGCGCTGGAGGTCGCGGCCGGTCCCGTGGAACATCGCGCCGAGCTCCTTGACGGTGCTGCGCAGGCTCTTCTTGTCGACCGAGTCGACGAACTTGTTGAGCGTGACCAGCAGGTCACCCTCGTCGACGGGGAGCGAGGACCGGTCGCCCTGGAAGACGGTGCCGTCCACGGCGTACGGGCCGTTGCCGTTGGCCGGGTCGAAGTCGAGGTACTGCTCGCCGACCGCCGACAGGTTGTGCACCGCGATCGGTGAGGACGTCGGCAGCTTGGTGTCGTGCTCCAGCTGCATCGTCACCTTGATGCCGGTCTCGGTCGGGACGACCTGGGCGACCTTGCCGATCTTGACGCCGCGGTAGGTCACCTCGCTGCCCACGAAGAGACCGCCCGACCCGGGCAGCATCGCGGTGACGGTGATGTTGCGGCCGGTGATCCTGTCGACGATGCCGAGGTACGACGCCGTGACGTACACCAGACCGACGGCACTCAGGACGACGAACGCCGCCAGCCGGATCCGTACTCCCCTGGTCATGCGCCCGCTCCGAACAGCTGGGTGACCGTGCCGGGCTGCTGGTCGCCGGCACCCACGATCCCGCGCGAGAGGCCGGTCGTGCCGGTGTAGTTGCTGCCGAGGATGCCGGGCGCTCCGAGCAGGTTGCCGAGGTTCAGCGAACCAGCGGCCCCGAGCGTCTGGCAGACCGCACTGCTCAGCGCCTGCTTGTCCTTGCACGCCTGCTTGAGGCTGTCGGTCATCGTCGGGCTGCCGAGCACCGCGGAGCAGTTGGTCGACAGGACACGGTTGCTGGACACGCACCTGCTGACAGCACGGTTGCCGGTGGCCGCTCGGCCGAGCTGGATGTCGGGCAGCTTGAGCGCGGAGTAGAGGTTGGCGAAGTTGATGTCCACACGCGCGATCGTGTTGGCGTAGTCGCCGTGCACGATGTTGTTGGCGGCCTTCGGGAAGGGGAAGCTCGCCAGCAGGTTCAGGCCGGGCGCGAGCTTGTTGCCGGCATCGGCGATCTTGTTCAGCACCGGGCCCAGGTTCTTCAGGATGCTGAGGACGTCGGCCTTGCTCCCCCGGATGACCCGGGTGCCGACCACGCCGAGCTTCTTCAGCGATCCGAGCATGCGGATCATCTCGCCGTACTGGCTGTTGAGGACCCGGATCGCCGGACCTGTCGCATCGAGCGCGCTGCCGATGACGTCCTTCTCACCGTTGAGCGTGGTCGAGAGGTTGTTCAGCGAGCTCATCGCCTGGACGATGTCGCCCTTCTGTCCGTCGATCGTCTTCACGACGCTCGCCAGGTTGCTCAGCACCCCGCGCAGCCGCTGGGTGCGTCCGCTCATGATCTTGTTGGCTTCCTGGGTGATGGTGCCGAGCTGGCTCACGCCACCACCGGTCAGGAGGAACGACAACGCACCGAGGACCTCCTCGACCTCCGGGTCCTGCCCGGTGGCCGAGAGCGGGATGTTGTCGCCATCGCTCAGGCGGCCGGTCGGCGTCTCGCTGGTGGGCGCCTCGAGAGCGACGTACTTCTCGCCCAGCAGGGAGACCTGCTTGATCTCGGCGATCGCGTTGTCGGGCAGCTCGACGGACTTCTTGACGCGCATCGTCACCTCCGCGTGCCAACCGACACGCTCGACGTCGGTGACCTCGCCGACGACGACGTCGTCGACCATCACCGTCGAACGTGGCACCACGTTGAGGACGTCGCTGAAGTCCGCGGTGACCTTGAACGAGTCGCCCGCGGACACGGGGTGTCCGGGCAGAGGAAGGTCGTAGGCGCCGTCGAACTTGCAGCCCGCGAGGGCGAGCGTTCCCACGACGAGGAGCACACCGAGTCGAGCCGGCCGGGCGTTCATCAGCTGCCTCCGATCAGCGTCGACAGCGACGGGGTGTCCTGCTGGGCGTTGTAGACCGGCGTGATCCGCTGGTCCAGCGGCGACTTCTTCGCCGAGGTGCCCTGCGGCGTGAACTGGCTGTAGTCCGGCGGGAAGTAGGGGATCTTGGTGAGCAACGGCTCCATCAGCTGGCTGACCAGGTCACAGGCGGTCTTCTTGAGCGAGGCCGGCATGCCGGGCTTCTGCATGATCAGCGCGCAGACGAAGCCGTCGGCGTCCCAGGCGTAGCCGGCGATCGAGACCCGTGAGTTCTCGGTGCCGGTCTGGTGGTCGAAGGACGCCTGCAGGTTGCCCATCGCCACTGGCGCGATCCGGAGCGCGGTGTCGAGGTTGGTGCGCTCGGAGTTGATCGTGCCCATCACCGTCGACATGTTCTTGAGCTGTGCGACGAGAGCGTCGCGGTTGTCGTGGACGAAGCCCTTGACGCTGCCGACGGCCTGCGCGACCGCAGCGATGGTCCGCTGCAGGTTGCCGCTCTCCCCCGCCAGCGTCTTCGACACCCCGGCGAGGTCCTGCATGAAGGCACGCACCAGCTTGTCGTTGCGTCCGAGCGTCTCGGTGAACTTCGCCAGCGACGACACCGTGTCGAACAGCGGTCCCGCACCCTTGCCGAAGGTCTGGGCCGCGCGGGAGAGCTGCTGGATCATGTCGTGACCCCGGGCTCCCTGCCCGCCCAGCGCGTTCTGGCCGGCCTGGAGCAGGTGGTTGAGCGTGCCGTCCTTGTTGACGCCGTTCGGGCCGAGGGCGGTGGTCAGCGTCTCGAGGCTGTTGTAGATGCGGTCGAGCTCGACCGGCACCATCGTCGGGCGCTTGATGTCGGTGCCGTCGCGCATGACCGGGCCGCGCCGGTAGGCCGGCGTGAGCTGCACGAACCGGTCGGCGACCAGCGTCGGGGTGACGATCGCGGCGGTCGCCGAGGCCGGGACGCGGTACTTCGCGTCGTACTCGATGCCGACGCGGACCGAGTCGCCCTCCGGCGTCACCGACGTCACCTTGCCGACGTTCACACCGAGCACGCGTACGTCGGTGCCCGGGTAGACGCTCACGGCGCGGTCGAAGTGCGCGGTGACGTGGATCATACGGTGGGGCGAGCGCACGGTGTTGAGCAGCGCGGCGAGCGCGATCAGCACGACCACCAGGATCACCACCCGGCGGTCGATGCGCTGCCAGACGTGGCGGATCACTTGACGTTCCCGTTCTCGTCGGTCATCCCGGGCAGGAACTCACCGGTGGCGACGGCGGCGAGGTTCGAGGCGTACGCGTCGAACCACGGGCCGGTGCCGAGGATGTTGGACAGGATGTAGACGTAGGGACCGAGCTCGTGGAGCGTCGCCTTGAGCTGGTTCTTGCGAGCGACGAGGGTGCCGAGCAGGCCCTGCACCTGCTGCAGCGCCGGGCCGATCTGCTTTCGGTTGTCGGCCGCGACGCCCTTGAGCTCCTGGGCCATCAACCTGGCGTTGATCAGGAGCTGGTGGATCGCCACCTTGCGCTTCTGGAGCTCCTTGAACACCAGGTCGGCGTTCTTCATCAGCGACACGATGTCGTCGCTGCGGGCCGCGAGCACCCTGCTCACCTGCTGCGAGCTCGTGAACAGGGACTGCAGCTGGCTGTCGCGCGAGGCCAGCGACCGGGAGAGCCGTGCGATGCCCTGGAAAGAGGCCTGGACCTCGGGCGCCGCGCTGTTGAGCGTGTCCCCCACGACGCCCAGCGCCTTGGACAGCTGCGTGGTGTCGATCGCCTCGGTGGTGTCGGTGAGGTCGCTGAACACCCCCACGATGTCGTACGCCGAGGACGTCCGCTCGAGCGGGATCGTGGCGCGGTCCGCGAGCTGGTCCCCGCCCGACGGCGTCACCTTGAGGTACTTCTCGCCGAGCAGGTTGAAGACCTCGATGGAGGCGCTCGGCTCGCTGCCGAGCTCGACGTCACCGTCGATCTCGAAGGCGACGACCACGTGCGAGCCCTCGAGCGTCACGTCGCTGACCCGGCCGGCCTGGATGCCGCCGACCTGGACCACGTTGCCCTTGTGCAGCCCGCTCGCGTCGCTGAAGTCGGCGTAGTAGGTCGTACCGCGGAACCCGGGGAACTTGCCCAGGTTGAAGGTCGCGGCCGAGATGATCGCCAGGAGCACCAGGGTGATCACGCCGAGCCGCAGCACGCGGGCATTGGATGCGTTCGCCATCAATGGAGCTGACACCTCGGCGCGCTGGAGTGGAAGTCGTTCTTGGCGATGTACTTCTGGATCTCGCTCACGATCGGCAGGTTGCTGATCAGCGGGAGGGTGATCTTCGCCGAGACACCGCAGATGTAGTACTGGTACCAGGAGCCGTAGGTGCCGGTGCGGGTCTGGTCGGACATGACCTCGGGCATGCGCTCGAGGAGGTCGACCAGGTCGGCCTTCTGGTCGGGCCGGTTCAGCAGCGTGGCCAGCCGGCGCAGCGCCGCGATGTCGGTCTTGAGCAGCGGGCGGCCCCGATGCAGCAGGTCGGCCACGGCCACGGTCAGCCGGGAGATGTTGCCCAGCGAGCCGCCGATGGTGTGGCGGCCCTTGGCCAGGTTCGTCATCCAGTCCTTGAGCTCGATCACCAGGGTGTTGAGCTGCGTGTGGCGCTGGTTGACGGTGTTCAGCGTCGAGGTCAGGTTGGTGACGACCTTGCCGATCAGCTGATCGCGATCGGCCAGGGTGTTGGTCAACGACGCCGTGTGCTCGAGCAGGCCCCGAACGGTGCCGCCCTCGCCCTGCAGGACCTGGACCAGGTTCATGCTCAGGTCGTTGACCTGCTGGGGCGTGAGCGCCTCGAACAGGGGCTTGAACCCGTTGAACAGGGTGGTCAGGTCGAGCGCGGGCTGCGTCTGCGAGACCGGGATGGTGCCGCCGGCCGGCAGCGGCGCCGCACCGGGGTGCCCCTCGCCGAGCGCGATGTAGCGATCGCCGACCAGGTTCAGGTAGTGGATGTCGGCGGTGGAGGCCGTGGTCAGCGGGACGCCCTTCTTCACGCTGAAGGTCACGATCGCCTCGGTGCGGTGGTAGTGCTCGACGTCCTTGACGCCACCCACGCTCACGCCTGCCACCCGGACGTCGTCGCCCTTCTTGATGCTGCTCGCGGTCGTGAAGATCGCCTTGTACTCCTGCTCGGCACCCAGCCCGATGTGGCCCATGATCACCGTCAGCGTGCCGGTGACGACCAGCGAGACGACGGTGAAGAGGGCGAGCTTGATGCCGGCCGACAGCGTGGTCAGGTTGCGACGGTTCACGACCCCACCTTCCGTGCCGCGGTCGCCGGCACACCGTGCCGGACGACGGGGCCGTAGATCAGCGAGCCGAGGGCGCCGTACGTCCGCGGGCTGTGGCCGGACCGATCGGCGAGCATCGCGTTGAGGATCTGCTGGTCGCCGGCCGAGCCCGCGGAGCCGCCGGTGAACGAGCTCGGGATGTAGGGGCTGAACGGCGTGATGTCAGTCGGCGGGTGCTGTGCCTGCTGGATGCCCTGGTGGAGGCGGTGCGGCGTCGCCGGGATCTTGAAGTTGGGCAGACCGACGCACCACGGGCCGTGGCCGATCTCGCCGAACTTGATCGCGTCCGAGGCCCGGTAGACGTGGTACTGCGGGTTGAAGAACTCGATGTACTGCTTGACCCAGCCACCCTCGAAGGTCTTGGACAGGATCGGCGCGTAGTTGGCCGCGCCCTTGATCAGGCACGGGAACTCGGGCGAGTAGCGCGCCAGCAGCGCGACCACCGGGGCGCTGACGTGGCCCATGTCGATCAGGTTCGCCTCGTTGGCCGCGAGCAGCCGGCGCGAGGAGTCGGCGAGCCCGGTCAGGTCGGAGAAGAAGACGTCGATGTCACGTCGCTTCTGCACGACCGTGTGCGCGGTGACGGTGAGGTTGGCGAGGGTGTCGAGGAGGTCGGGCGCGGCGGCGTCGTAGTCGTCGGAGACCTTCGCCAGCTCGATGAGGTCCTGCTTGAGCGTCGGCAGCTGCCCGCCGATGGCGCCGAGGTACTTCCCGAGCTTGTCCATCGTCGCGCCGATCTGGTCGCCCCTGCCCTCCAGGGCGGTGGCGATGGCACCGAGCGTGGCGTTCAGGTCGGCCGGCCGGACCGCGCGCAGCAGCGGGAACAGGTCGGAGAGCACGCGGCTCAGCTCGACGTTCGTCGTCACCCGGCTCGCCGGGATCACGTCGCCGTTGGCCAGCGGGGTGGCGGAGGCGTTCACCGGCCGCACCAGCTCGACGAACTTCTGGCCGAACAGGGTGGTCGGCATGATCTTGACCGTGATGTTGCTCGGGATCTGCTTGGCGGCGTCGGGGTCGAGCGCCACCTTGATGTAGGCGTGGTCGCCGGCCTGCCCGATCTCGCGCACCTGCCCGACCAGTGCACCGTTGAGGCGTACGTCGCCGAAGCGGGCGAGCTGCAGTCCGGCCCGGTCGGCATCGATGGTCACCATGGTGACGTGGTCGAACTTCTTGTTGTAGATCGCGACCGAGAGCCAGATCAGCGTGGCGATCGCGAGCAGGAACGCCACCCCGGCGACGAAGAGCCGGTTGTGCTCCTTCGCCGTGTCGTGGTGGACGTTGACCAGCATCCCCATCAGCCCGTGATCCTCACGGTGGTGGTGGAGCCCCAGATCGCGAAGCTCAGGAAGAAGTCGGCCACCACGATGGTGACGATGCTGGTGCGGATCGCCTGGCCCACGGCGCGACCCACTCCCGCCGGCCCGCCGGAGGCGGTGTATCCGTAGTAGCAGTGGATCAGGATCACCGCGACGGCCAGGAACGCCAGCTTGAGGAACGACCAGAGCATGTCGACCGGTGGCAGGAACTCCAGGAAGTAGTGGTCGTAGGTGCCCGCCGACTGGCCGTAGATCAGGGTCACGATCAGGCGCGGCGAGAGGTACGACGCGCACAGCGCGACGATGTAGAGCGGGATGATCGCGATGAACGCCGCGACCATCCGCGAGGTGACCAGGAACGGCAGCGACGGCACACCCATCACCTCGAGCGCGTCGATCTCCTCGGAGATGCGCATCGCACCGAGGCGGGCGGTGTAGCCGCAGCCCACGGTGGCAGCCAGCGCGATGGCCGAGACCAGCGGCGCGACCTCACGGGTGTTGAAGTACGCCGAGATGAACGCGCTGAACTTCGCGACGCCGATCTGGCTCAGCGAGGCGTAGCCCTGCATGCCGACCTCGGTGCCGGCGAAGAAGGCCATGAAGCCGATGACGCCGGCCGAGCCGGCGATCAGGGTCAGGCCGCCGGCGCCGAAGGCGACCTCGGCCAGCGTGTTGAAGACCTCGCGGCGGTACTTGCGGACCGTCGTCGGCACCCACATGAGCGCCTTGACGTAGAAGAGCAGCTGATCGCCGTACCCCTCGATCGTCGCGCGAGAGGACTTGTAGGCGTCGGTCGCCAGATCTCCGATGGCACTCATCAGATACCTGCCGGGGGTGCGACCTGGAAGTAGATCGCGGTGATGACGGCGTTCAGGAAGAACAGCGCCATGAACGCCACGATCACGGACTCGTTGACAGCACGGCCCACACCGCTCGGGCCACCACCGGCCTTGAGCCCCTTGTAGGCGCCGATGATCGCCGCGAGCCAGCCGAAGATGGCCGCCTTGATCATCGCGATGTAGAGGTCGGGCAGCGAGGCCAGCGCGGTGAACGAGGACAGGAACGCTCCCGCGGAGCCTCCCTGGACGATGACGGTGAAGAAGTAGCCGCCGCCGATGCCGGTGCCGATCACGATGCCGTTGATCATCACGGCGACGAACATGGTGGCCACGACGCGGGGCGCGACGAGCCGCTCGAGCGGATCGATGCCGAGGACCTCCATGGCATCGATCTCCTCACGGATCTTGCGCGCACCCATGTCGGAGCAGATCGCCGAGCCGGCGGCGCCGGCGATGATCATCGCCGCGGCCATCGGTGCTGCCTCGCGGACGGTGGCGAGCACCGCGGTCGCACCGGCGAAGGACTGAGCACCGAGCTGACCGGTCAGGCTGCCGACCTGGAGCGAGATCACCGCACCGAACGGGATGGAGACCAGGATCGTCGGCATCAGCGTCACGCTGGTGACGAACCAGGCCTGCTCGACGAACTCCCGGAACTGGAACGGCCTGGTGAAGATGCGCTTGGTGACCTCGATGACCATCAGGGCGATCTCACCGGGTCCACGGACGATCGAGACAGCGCTCAGCGCCACGTTCGATCACCTCTTTCGCCGGTCGGGACCCACCCGATAGTAGAACGTGTTCTCGTTTATACAGCACTGCGACCGCTTGTGACGCGATCCACACCAACTAACTGCGCCGCGCCCGCCTCGGTCACGCTCACACGATCCGGCCCGACGACGTTACCCGGGAGTCAATTGCGACACCGTGTGCCGCTCACTTCGTGGCGTTCACCATCTGGCGAAGCTCCTTCTTGAGATCGCCGATCTCGTCACGCAGCCGGGCGGCGAGCTCGAACTGCAGCTCCGCGGCCGCGGACTTCATCTGGTCGGTGAGGTCCTGGATCAGGACGGCCAGGTCGCTGCTCGGCAGACCGGCCAGGTCGCGCGAGTGAGTACCGACGTCGGTGGAGCGCAGGCGCGGCGTCGGGCTCTTGCCCTTGCCCGCCGGCAGGCTGTCGAGGAGCTCCCGGGTGGACTCGTCCTCGCGAGCCAGCATCTCGGTGATGTCGGCGATCTTCTTGCGCAGCGGCTGCGGGTCGACGCCGTGCGCCTCGTTGTAGGCGACCTGCTTGGCGCGGCGGCGGTTGGTCTCCTCGATGGCGGACTCCATCGACGGGGTGATCCGGTCGGCGTACATGTGGACCTGGCCGGACACGTTGCGCGCCGCCCGGCCGATCGTCTGGATCAGCGACTTGTCCGAGCGGAGGAAGCCCTCCTTGTCGGCGTCGAGGATCGCGACCAGCGAGACCTCCGGCAGGTCGAGGCCCTCACGGAGGAGGTTGATGCCGACCAGGACGTCGTACGCCCCCAGCCGCAGGTCACGCAGCAGCTCGATGCGCTTGAGCGTGTCGACCTCGCTGTGGAGGTAGCGCGTGCGGATGCCGGCGTCGAGGAGGTAGTCGGTCAGGTCCTCGGACATCTTCTTGGTCAGCGTGGTGACCAGGACGCGCTCGTTCTTCTCCACCCGCTCCTTGATCTCGTGGATCAGGTCGTCGATCTGGCCCTTGGTCGGCTTGACCACGACCTCGGGGTCGACGAGGCCGGTCGGCCGGATGATCTGCTCGACGACGTCGCCCTGGACCTTGTCGAGCTCGTAGTTGCCGGGCGTGGCCGAGAGGTAGATGGTCTGGCCGATGCGCTCGAGGAACTCCTCCCAGCGCAGCGGGCGGTTGTCCATCGCGCTCGGCAGCCGGAACCCGTGGTCGACCAGGTTGCGCTTGCGGGACATGTCGCCCTCGTACATGCCGCCGATCTGCGGGATGGCGACGTGCGACTCGTCGACCACGAGCACGAAGTCCTCGGGGAAGTAGTCGAGCAGGCAGTTGGGAGCGCTCCCCCGCTGGCGACCGTCGATGTGCATCGAGTAGTTCTCGATGCCCGAGCAGCTGCCGACCTGCCGCATCATCTCGACGTCGTACGTCGTGCGCATCCGCAGCCGCTGCGCCTCGAGCATCTTGCCCTGGCGCTCGAAGGTGGTCAGCTGGTCCTCGAGCTCGAGCTCGATGCCGCGGATCGCACGCTCCATGCGCTCGGGTCCTGCGACGTAGTGGGTGGCCGGGAAGACGTGGAGCTCCTGGTCCTCGGTGAGCACCTCGCCGGTGAGCGGGTGCAGCGTCATCAGCCGCTCGATCTCGTCACCGAAGAACTCGATCCGCACCGCCATCTCCTCGTAGACCGGGAAGATCTCCAGGGTGTCGCCGCGCACGCGGAACGTGCCGCGGGTGAAGGCGAGGTCGTTGCGGGTGTACTGGATGTCGACCAGCCGGCGCAGCACCGAGTCGCGGTCGTGCTCCTCGCCCACCTTGAGCCGGAGCATGCGGTCGACGTACTCCTGCGGGGTGCCGAGGCCGTAGATGCAGGAGACCGTCGACACCACGATCACGTCACGCCGGGTCAGCAGCGAGTTGGTGGCGCTGTGCCGCAGGCGCTCGACCTCCTCGTTGATCGAGGAGTCCTTCTCGATGTAGGTGTCGGTCTGGGGGACGTAGGCCTCGGGCTGGTAGTAGTCGTAGTAGCTGACGAAGTACTCGATGGCGTTCTTGGGGAAGAGCTGCCGCAGCTCGTTGGCGAACTGCGCGGCGAGCGTCTTGTTGGGCTGCAGCACCAGCATCGGGCGCTGCACCTGCTCGGCCACCCACGCCACCGTCGCGGTCTTTCCGGTGCCGGTTGCGCCGAGCAGCACGACGTCCTGCTCCCCCGCCTCGATCCGCCGGGTGATCTCCTTGATGGCGGCCGGCTGGTCGCCCCCGGGCTGGTAGTCGGACTCGACCTTGAACGGGGCTACTCGACGCTCGAGATCGGTGACCGGACGCATGGCTCCAGCCTACGGACCTCCACCGACATCAAGGAGCCGCGACCGCGCGTATCGAGACCTAGGCCGCCCGGGCCAGCTCGCCCTCGGCCTCCTGCTCCTCGGCCGGCACCTCGGGGAAGACCCACCGCCGGTAGGCCCAGAACCGGAAGAGCGTGCCGAGCACGACACCCACCACGTTCGCCGAGATGTTCTGGGCGATCGCCGACGTCAGGCCCAGCAGGTAGTAGCTGGTTCCGAGGCACGCCAGCGAGATGGCCAGCCCGGCGACGTTCAGCGCCGAGAACAGCAGGTACTCCCCCGCCACCCCCACCCGGTCGCGCTGCCCACCACGGTGGGCGAACGTCCAGGCACGGTTCACGGCGTACGAGAACGTCGCGGCGACGACGACGGCCACGGTCTTCGAGGTCAGCGGCCCGAGCCCGACGACGACGCGAGCCAGGTTGAAGGCGCCGAGGTCGACGACGAACGCGGCGCCTCCGACGACGCCGAAGCGGGCGGCCTCACCGCGCGTGCCGGTGCTCATCGGCCCACCCCCAGCGGGCATCCGCCCAACCTGCTCGTGGTGAGCATCATCCGGGCGAGCACCTGCCAGGCGTCGCCGTAGTACGTCGGGACCCGTCGGCTGATCACGTCGGCGTCGGCGAGCGCCACCGCTGCCGCCGTACGCCGGCCGGCGGCTGCCTCGACGGCCGACCGGGCCGACCACGACAGGGCGCTCGAGTAGGCCACGACCGGATGACCCTGAAGGTCGTCGACGGCACGGGCGTCGGCATCGCGCTCGAGGATGAGCCGCTGGCTGGCGGCGTTGGTCCGGTCGGCCGACGCGCACGACTCGACCTGCCGCAGCGGCACCCGGGCGGCCTCGAGGCCGTGCACGACCGGCTCACCCGACGGCCCGGTCGAGGCGTGCACCGAGCCGTCCTGACCGACGGACGCCCAGTCCGGGACCAGCCGGCGGGTCGGCGCCAGCCGGCTGATGACCGTGCGGCCGCCGATCTCGAGCTGCTGCCAGCGTCGATCACCGGTGGCACGGTGGAGCACCCGCGCCGACACGGGCGAGAAGTAGCTCGGGTTCACCAGGTACGGCGGTGTCCTCGCGGCCCACGGCCCGGGCAGCAGCAGCCGTCCGACCGCCGACCGCACCGTCTCCCGGTCGAGGATCGCGGTCCCGAGCCGCTTGCCGGCCACGGTCAGTCCCGACCGGCCGAACGCCCGGCCGGCGAGGACCAGGGCGCGGGCCGCGTCCAGGTCGGCATCGGCGGCGCTCTGCGGGTCGACGACCGCACCGTCGCGCCAGTGCCAGCTCAGCAGCCCGTCGCGCCGCTGCAGGTTGGCGCGGGTCCAGCTCCAGATCCGGTCGAAGGCGGACCGATCGCCGATGCCGAGGGCGATCAGCATGGCGTAGGCCTGCCCCTCGCTCACGGTGTCGCCTCCTTGATCCAGGCGTACGACGCGACCGGTGTCGTCGACGTACCTGTCCAGGAACGCCCGCGCACGGTCGCGGGTGGTGGCGGCCGTCGTGGTCCCGGCAGCCGCCTCGCCGGCCGTGCGGCCGCCAGTGACGTGCGTGGCGCTGCCGGCGACGATCGCCGAGCCGACGGCACCGGCGACGACGCCGGCCGCGACCAGGGGCACCGCTCTGGTGAGTCCGCTCATCGGTCTCCCCCCGACCTCTGCGGGCCCGCGACGACCCGGCGCACCTCCACCCGGTCCATGCCGTGGCCGTACGCCGACACGAGCCGCGAGTGCTGGAACGCGCCGACCAGGACCGGGTAGGCGCCCCCGCCGGGGGCGGTGCCCTGGGTCGCGAGCGAGCGACGCATCGACTCGGTGACCAGCACGTAGCTGTAGTCGCGCCACCCGTGCGGCGTCAGCCGCATCACGGCCGGGTCCGTGTCAGCCTTGTAGTACCAGACGACACGCTGACGCGGCCGACCCGAGCGCACCAGGTCGACCCACACGGCGTCGTCGACGAGCAGCCGCGCGTTGCGCGGCGCGTGCGTCTCCAGCCAGCGCTCGGCGCTCGCCATCGGCCGGTCCTGGTCCTGGGTCGTCAGCCGGTGCAGGCCCGTCGCCCAGGACGGTACGGCGACCAGGGCCACCGCCACCGCCGCGAGGACCGCGGTCGAGCGACGCCAGCCACCCCGGCGTACGCCGACCTCGACGAACGCTGCGATCGCGAGCGCCGCGAACGGCAGCAGACCGATGACGTACGGCACGGGCAGGTAGCCGGGCCGCAGCAGCAGGACGACCTGGAGCAGGAGCGCGAACGCGAGGGGACGCAACCGGCGGTGTCCGAGGAGGACGACCGCAGCGATCACGCCGGCGGCCAGCAGGAAGGCGTCATAGTGGAGCCAGATCGCGACCGTCGCGAACGCCTGCGTCCCCCGCTCGAGGACGAAGCCGCTCGACTGGCGGGTGAACAGCTGGAACTTGATGCCGTCGACCAGGCTGACGTGGCCCGCACCGGGCAGGAGCTCGCCGCGCAGTGCCGCGAAGACGACGTAGCCGAGGCAGAGCATCGCGAAGAGCGAGCCGGCCACGGTGAAGGTGTAGCGCCGGGTGGCGCGGTGCGCGTTCGACCAGGCCCACCACAGCAGAGCCGGCGCCAGCAGGACCAGCGTCTCCTTGGTCAGGACCGCGACCGCGAAGCACGCCGCGGCACCGATGAGCGACATCAGCTCCCGCCGTCGCGGCGCGGCGAGCACGAACGCGCCGAGCAGCCACGGCATCGCGACGTTGTCGAGGAAGACCATCCGGTGGAAGGCGACCGCCACGGGCGACAGCGAGAACAGCAGCACGCCGAGGGCGGCGGCCGGCCGGGACAGGCGCATCCTGCGCGCGAGCAGCCACAGCAGGACCACCGAGACCAGCTGGGCGACGAGCATCGCCTCGCGGCCGGCCATCACCGCCGGCACCACCCGTCCGAACCCGTCGGTCAGCGTCGTCCAGAGCGCGATCTGCAGCCAGCCGAGCGGCGGGTGGTCGTACCAGTAGGTGTAGTGCGCGAGCTGGTGGAAGTGCTCGAGCGCGTAGGCCTGGGCGACATAGGTGCCCTCGTCGTCGACCCGCTCGGGCGCGGCGTACATGCCCCATGCCTGGACGGTCCCGGCGACCAGGAGCAACGCGGCCACGACGGCCAGCGACGCGCGGTTGCGGAGCAGCTTCTCCCGCAGCGTGGGGCGGCTCGGTTCGAGGACCTCCGGGGACGGAGGTACGTCGACGTGCGGGCGGTCGATCACGGCGGCCATCAGGCGGCCTCCTCGACGACCGGGGCCGGCGTACGGGCTGCGTCGAGGTGCAGACCCGCGTGCTCGGTCTTCTCCCAGCCCCTGCTGCCGACGACCTCCCGGACGACCGCACGCATCGCGGCGAACGCGAGCAGCAGCTGGTACGGCACCGCACCCAGGACCACGCGCACGTAGTCACGCAGCCGGACCGGCAGGCCGTAGCAACGGGCGAAGTCGCCCACCGCCGCGGTCTCGACGGCGAAGGTGACGACCGTCGGGACGATCGGCAGCAACGCCACCATCGCGACCGGCAGGGGGACGTGCACGGTGAGCATGAGGACCAGCGAGACCGGGACCAGCAACCCCGTCATCGCCTGCAGGAACGGCATCGCCAGCGTGTAGCGGGCGAGCGCACGCTGGCGCCACGACGGCAGCCGCCGCCACTCCCCCTTGCGGTAGACCTGCAGGAACCCCTGGTTCCACCGGGTCCGCTGCTTGACCAGCGCCGGCACCGAGCTCGGCGTCTCCTCGCGGGTCACCAGGGCGGGGTCGTAGCTGACCGCGACCGCGGCGCCGTCCGTCGACAGCCGGACGCCGAGCTCGCAGTCCTCCGCGAGGCACTCGCCGTCCCAGCCGCCGGCGGCACGCAGGAGCTCCGTGCGCACGAAGACGGTGTTGCCGCCGAGAGGGATGAACCGCTGGGCGGCGTGGAAGTGCAGCCGGCTGCGGAACCAGAAGTAGTACTCCAGGCAGTTGCGCAGCGCCCACCAGCTCGACTGCAGGTTCATCAGCTGTACGCCGCCCTGCACCACGTCGGCGCCCGACTCGGCGAAAGCGCCGTCGATCCGCCGCAGCAGCGCGGGATGCACGTCGTCCTCGGCGTCGAAGACACCGACCACGTCACCGCGGCACAGCGGCAGCGCCGTGTTCATCGCCTTGGGCTTGCTCTTGGGCACGTGGCCGTCCACGACGACCCGGACGATGCCGGGATGGCGATCGGCGGCCGCGCGGGCCACCGCCTCGGTGCCGGGGTCGTCGTCGCCGACGATCGCCAGCACCTCGAAGGCGGGGTGGTCGAGCTCGGCGAGCCGGTCGAGCGTGTGCCCGAGGACGGCCTCCTCGTGGCGCGCCGGGACGAGCAACGAGAACGAGCGATCGGTGAGCCTTCGACGGCTCGGGAAGCCGGTCGCCTCCAGGACGTCGGCACCCCACCAGGCGTGCAGCATCCACCACAGGGTGGTGGAGGCGACGACCGTGAGGCCGAGCGAGACGACGACAAGTGCGATGGACAGCAACGTGACGAACACAGTTTCCCCCAGGGAGTGAGTCGGATCGACGCCCCTGGGAAGAACTCACCCGGGACTCGACACGACGCCCGGTCACGGGCGTCAGGCCTGATTCACTTCCCCGCCCACCGTAGCGAGACGATGTCAGAACTCAAGCGCGCGGCGCGTCAGGCTCCACCCGGAACGCCTTGAGCACCGTCGCGAGCATGGCGTAGTGCCCGACCAGGAGGACCAGCTCGATCCGCTCCTGCTCGTCGAAGAGCCGACCGAGCTCCTCCCACAGGACGTCGGAGATGTCCTGCTCACCGACCAGCTCGTCGGCGACCCGCAGCGCCAGCGCTTCGCGCTCGGTCAGCGTGGCGGAGTCGAACGTCCCTTCGGCCGCAGCGACCTCGTCCTTGGACAGGCCCGCCCGACGTCCGAGCCGACGGTGCTGGGTGAGCTCGTAGTCCGAGCCGAGCAGCGCGGCGACGCGGAGGATGACCAGCTCGGCCTCGCGGCGGGCCAGCTTGCCGCCGGGCATCAGCTTGCCGGCGAAGTGCAGCCAGCCCCAGAACAGACCCCGGTGGCGACCGAGGGTGAGGAACACGGCCGGCGGGTTCGTGCCGGTCACCCGGCCGGCGATCCGGGCGAACCCGGCGATGACGGGGCCGACGTCGCGCCACCCGCCGGGGGTGATCCGCGGCTGCTCGTTCATGGTGTCCTCTGTGCCTTCTCGACGGCCGGGAGCACCCGGTTGGCGCCGAGGTTGAATGCCCGCATCGCGAGCGCGTAGCCGGGCGGGAACCAACGCTGCAGCAGGTGCACGAGTCGGATGTCGGCCGAGGTGTAGACCCAGTAGCGGTTGCGCAGGGCGCCCCGCCAGATCGCCTCGGCGGCCTTCTCGGGCGAGACCGCACGCTTCTGGAACGCCCGGCGGGCACGCACGAACGCCTTGCTCTGCTGGTCGATCCCGGCGATCCGGATGGTCTCGACCAGGCCGGTGTCGACACCTCCCGGGCAGACCAGGCTGACCCCGATCCGGTGCTTGCGCAGGTCGAAGCGCAGCACCTCGGAGACGCCGCGGAGCCCGAACTTCGAGGCGCTGTACGCCGCGTGCCACGGCATCGCGATGATCCCGGCGGCCGACGAGACGTTGACGAGCTGGCCGCCACGACCGGCGTCGATCATCGCCGGCACGAACTCCTCGATCACGTGGATCGGGCCCATCAGGTTGACGTCGACGAGCCGCTGCCAGTGCTCCGGCTCCAGGCTGCGCACCGTTCCCCAGATCGCGATCCCGGCGACGTTGAGCACCACGTCCATCGATCCGGAGGCGGCGCTCGCCTCGGCGGCGAGGCGACGTACGTCGGCATGGTCGGCGACATCGGCCGCCGAGGCCAGTGCGACCCGTCCCCCGCGGGCACGGATGCCGTCAGCGACCTCGGCGAGCGCGGTCTCCGCGATGTCGGTCAGGTGGAGGACCGCGCCGGCGTCGGCGGCCTGCTCGGCCACGGCCCGTCCGATCCCGCTGGCCGCGCCCGTGACGAGCACGTTCTTGCCGGCCAGGTCCCGGATCGGCCTCACGGCTCGGCCCGTTCGGTGCGCTCGCTCACAGGAGCCGCCTGAGCGGCTGGAGCAGCGCCTCGGTGAACCGGCGGTGCAGGTCACGCGCCTCCCACTCGCCGGCGGTGAGCTCGAGGCAGTTGGACTCGTCGACGAGGAACACCTGCTCGAGCTCGGCGGCCAGCGTGCTGTCGATGACCTCGAGGTTGATCTCGTAGTTGCCCTGCAGGCTGAGCCGGTCGATGTTGGCCGTGCCGACGGTGCACCAGTTGCCGTCCACGGTCGCGGTCTTGGCGTGGATCATCGCGTCCTTGTAGCGCAGGATCCGCACCCCTGACGCGAGCAGCTGGCCGAAGTAACCGCGCGAGATCCAGTCGGCCACCACGTGGTTGGACTTCAGAGGCAGCAGCAGGCGTACGTCGACCCCGCGGCGGGCGGCGTCCTTGAGCGCGTCGACGAAGTCCTGGTCGGGCATGAAGTAGGCCGTCGTGAGCCAGACGTTCGTGCTCGCGCGGTTGATCGCCTCGAGGTACATCGAGCGCACCGGGAACATCCACAGCCGTGGGATGTTGCGCTGGAAGCGGATCCGCGGCTCCCACGTCGATGCGGTCTCCAGCAGCAGCGGCCGCTCCGAGGAGCGCAGCCGCCGACGGCGATTGAGGTTCCAGAAGTCGGCGAACGCGCGCTTGAGGTCCCACACCGCGGGCCCGGTGACCCGGGCGTGGGTGTCGCGCCACTCGGTCTCGTACGGCGCACCGATGTTGTAGCCGCCGATGAACCCGACGTTGTCGTCGACGACCAGCAGCTTGCGGTGGTCGCGGCCGTAGCGCCGCAGGTCGAAGAACCGCCACCCGGCGGCGTACACGGGGTAGCGCAGCACCTTCACGTTCGGTGGGAACCGCTGGAAGGTCGGTGAGACCACCAGGTTGGCGAACGCGTCGTAGATGACGTAGACGTCGACGCCGCGGTCCGCCGCGTCGATCAGCGCCCGCTTGAAACGCTCGCCGGTCGCGTCGCCCTTCCAGATGTAGGTCTCCAGGAGGATCTGACGCTCCGCCGCGTCGATCGCGGCGAGCATGTCGTCGTACAGGTCACGACCGTAGGTGTACGTCGTCACCGACCCGTCCCCGACGCTGACCGTCGAGGGGGCGCGGGTCGGGAACGGCTTGGGCCGCTTCCCACGACGCCGGTAGGAGTCGACCAGCGACATGCTGATGGCGACCACGATCGGTACACCGATCAGCGCCAGCAGCAGACGTCGTACGGCGCTCCGGACTCCCACGTCGGTCAATCTATTGCATGCCTGAGCGGGTTCCGGGCAGGCCTCGGATCAGGACTCCTTGGAGTGCTGGACGACCTCGAAGTTGGAGATCTTCCACTGCCCACCGATGGTCGTCATCGTCATCCGGACGCGCTGCTGGTCGACAGTCAGCGGGTTCTGCGTGTGCGCGACGATGATCTGGTCGACGAATGCGAGGATCTCGACGTGGTGCGCGTCGACGACCCGGTACGCCGCATCGACGATGTCGCCCTTGGCGACCGTCTTCGAGAGCGCGATGACCTTCTCGGTCATCTTGAGGTTCCTGCGGAAGGGCTGCGCCACCTCCGGCGACGTGAAGGCATCCGCCCAGTCGTCGTAGGAGCCCGGCTCCTTCCACGAGTAGGCCTCCATGAGCTCGAGGTCCTTCTTCGCCTGCGCCAGCGCGGCCCGACCCGCGGCCGTGTCGGCCTTCGCGTCCGAGGCCTGGCCGTGCCACTTCACGGCCAGGACGCTCAGGACGACGACGGCGATCAGGAGCAGGGTGCAGGCAGCACCGAGCACCGCGGCGATCTTGCGACCGCTGTTCAGTTCACTCACGGATCAAGAACCTACCGACCAGGTCATCACGGGGCGTGCGCGGCGCCGCGCTGCAGGTAGGACAGCGACGCCGGGCAGTGACCGCCGGTCTGGAACGCCTCGCGCGGACCACGGGGGTCGTGACGGGTCGTGCCGTAGGAGCAACGGCTGTCCTTGTCCGCGATGATCTGGATGTTGAGGTGGTGGTTCCAGACCTTGTTGAGCAGCGACTGGATGCCGGGGGCGTAGTCACGCAGCAGCGCACGCAGCGCCCCGTCGTTGGCCGAGGTGAAGTCGGTGAACGAGACGCCCGTGGTCAAGAAGCCCGGGAGCACCTTGTCGGCGTCGTTGATCAGCTTCACCAGCTCGCTGAACTGGGCCGGAGCCGTCTTCAGCGTGTGGATGAACTCCGGCGAGTAGTTCTTGAGGAACCGCGCCAGGACCTTGGCCGTCGTGCCGAGCTGCGCGAGCTGACCCGCGTTGTCGGTGATGGTGGAGAGCGCGGGTCCGGCGTTGGTGATCAGCCGGTCGGTCTGCGGCCACACCTGGTCGAGGGTGGTCAGCAGCTGCTGACCCTGGTCCAGGATCTGACCGATGTCGTCACCCGTGCCGGCGAGGCCGGTGCTCAGCTCGCCCAGGACGCGCTTGAGCTTCTGCGGGTCGATCTGGTTGAGGACCTTGCTGATCGAGATGACCGTCTGGGTCAGGCTCGTGGGGATGTCGGTCGAGGTGGCCAGGACCGTGTCGCCGCTCTCGAGGTACGGGCCGGACGTCGACTTGTCCTGGCCGCCGACCATCTTCGCCGGGGGCTGGAAGTCGAGGTACTGCTCGCCGACCGGCGACAGGCTGCGCACGACGGCGTGCGACGCCGTGGGGATCTTGTCGGTGGAGGTGAGGCTGACCGTCGCCACCACACCGGTGTCGGACGGCACGATCTTGGTGACCTTGCCGATCCGCACACCGCGGTAGGTGACCTGGGAGCCCTCGAACAGACCACCGGTCTGGGCGAGGTCGACGCTCACGGTCTTGGGCCGCGAGGTCAGCGGCTCGGAGAGGACGGCGGAGAAGATGTACGCCACCGCGAGGATGAACACCAGGACGATGCCGACCACGCTGAGGTACAGCTTGTCCGTGAGGATCTTCTTCACCATCTCAGTTGCCTCCCAGCAGGCTGTTCAGGAGGCTGCCGACCCCGGAGGTCGTGGACGCGAGCCCACCCCCGCCGGGCTTGGTGCCCTTGGTGGTCTTGGTGCCCTTCAGCGGCGAGGTGCCGCTGAGCAGCGGAAGGCTACCGAGGTTGCCGAGCAGACCACCGGTGCCGCTGGTCACGCCGCCGAGGCCGATCAGGTTGAACAGGCTGCCCAGGCTGGGCAGCAGACCACCGAGGTCCAGGCTGTCCAGGTGCAGGTTGAGCGAGATGTTCAGGTAGTCGTTGGCCACCACGTCGTCGGCCACACCGGCCGCCTTGGCGATCGACTCCAGCGAGGCCTGCCAGCGACCCCGGTTGGAGTTGAACTCCGCCAGGACCGGGCTGACCTGCTTGAGCATCCGCAGCAGCTGCGCCCGCGTCGCGTCGACGGTGCTGTTCGCCGCACCGGAGAACGCCTCCATCGACTTGAGCAGCTTGGTGAAGGCCGGCGTCTCCTCGCGGAGGACCTTCGCCGCAGGGCGGAGGTCGTGCATCGCCGCGTTGATCGTGCCCTTGCGTGCGTTCAGCGTCTTGGAGACCGCGTTCAGCGAGGTGAGGACCTGGTCGATGCTGCCCGACGTCGCGTTGGCCTGGGTCAGGAAGACCTTCGACTTCTGCAGCAACGCCCGGAAGTCGCCCTCGTGACCGTTGAGCGCGGTGTTGAGCTCGGAGGTCACCGTCTGGAGCTGGTCGAGGCCACCGCCGTTGATCAGTGTCGAGGCCTCCGCCAGCGCGTCCTCGACGGTCGGTGCCGTCTCGGTGGCGGGCAGACCCAGCTTGGCGCCGTCCCCGAGAGCGGGACCGCTCTTGGGGTTGGTGATGTCGATGAAGAGCTCACCGAGCGGCGTCGTGTAGCGAAGGCGCGCGGTGGCGCCCTGGTGCAGCTGGGCGTCCTTGCGGATGGTCAGGTCGATCACGGCGGTGAAGTCCTTCTCACCGATCGAGGCGACCTTGCCGGCGTCGACGCCGTTGATCTTGACCGGAGCACCGACCGACAGGTTGAGGGCGTCACGGAAGTCCGCCTCGACCTTCATCGTGTCGCCGGAGACCCCCGTACCGGGGATCGGCAGGTCGCTCATGGTCAGACCACAGGCGCTCAGGCCGCCGGTCAGGCCGACGAGCACGGTGCCGGCGACTGCCGTGCGGATACGCGGGTTCATCACTGGGCCCCCAGGGAGATTCCGTCAAGGATGTTGCAGAGGTTGCCCGGCAACTGACCGCAGACCGACTGCAGGACTCCGCCCAGCGGGTCGAGGATCAGCGGGTCGATGCGCACCGGCAGGCGCCGGCCGCTCGCGTCGTGGGCACGCTGGATGTTCTGCAGCGCCAACGGCATGACGTGCAGCACCTCACGCAGCGCGTTCTGCTTGGCGAGGATGGTCTTCATCAGCTTCGAGGAGCCACCGAGCGCCTTGACGATCTCGGCACGGTTGTCGACCGAGAACTGCGCCACGACCGTGACGGCCTGGGTCAGGCTCCTCAGCGCCGAGCGGAAGTTCTTGCGCTCGGAGGCCAGGAGCTGGCTCGCGCTCGACACCTGGCGGATGAAGGTGTTGACGGTGCCCTTGTTCGCGGCGATCGTCCCGACGAGCTTGTCCAGCGAGGTGAGCGTCGCTGCGGCGTTGCCACGCTGGGTGGCGAGGCCGTTGATGCCCTCGGAGAGCGAGTGGATCGTCTGGTTCAGCAGCGGGCCACGGCCGCTCAGCGCCTTGTCGCCCTGGTTGATGAAGGCCCGGATGGCGCCGGTGGCGTCCTTGGAGCCACCGATGCCGGTCGCGAACCGGTTGAGGGCGTGCAGCACCTCGTCGAAGTCGACGGGGGTCTGCGTGTGGTCGAGCGGGATCGTGTCGCCGTCGGCCATCTGCGCGCCGCCGTGGTAGATCGGCGCGAGCTCGACGTACCGGTCGGTGGCGACGGATCGTGCGATCACCAGGGCGTGCGCACCGGCGGGGATCTTCTGGTCGCTGTTGATCTGCAGGCTGACCTCGACCTTGTCGCCCATCGGCTTGATCGCAGTGACCTTGCCGACGGGTACGCCGAGGATGCCGACGTCGTTGCCGACGAACAGACCCGCCGCGTCGGCCATGTAGGCCTTGACGGTGATCGTGCCGCCACCACCGATGCCGCAGGAGGTCGTGAGCATCAGGCCCATGCCGATGAGGCATGCACAGAGGATTCGCATCATCTTCGAAGTCATCACGTCACCTCATGTTGTCGGCGGGGAGCGCCGGCGGCTTCAGATAGAGATCGAGGTACGGGCCGTTGCCGGTCGCATTGGCGACGTACCGGACCGCGGGCGCCAGCGTCGTGAGCAGCTTCTGCAGCTGGGCGTCCTCGCCGTTGAGGGTGTCGAGCACCGTGTTGATGTCCTTCAGGGCGGGCTTCAGCTTGCCCTTGGTCGCGTTGACGATCGTGGTGAGCGAGCGGGCCAGGCTGGTCGTCTCGACGAGCAGCTTGTGGATGGCGGCCCTGCGGGCCGTCACCTCGGAGACCACCAGGTTCGTCTGCTTCATCAGGCCGATGATGTCGGCGCTGCTGTCGGAGAGCTGGGTGCTGACGTTGCGCGCCGAGACCAGCAGTGCACCGATCTGCGACGAGCGGTTCGCCACTGCCTCGGACAGCCGGGCGACGCCCTGGAGCGCCGGACCGATCTGGCTCTGGCTCGCGCCGAGCGTCGACGCCATCTGTGTCAGTGCCTTCGCCAGCAGGTTCGGGTTGAGCTGCTCGAGCGAGTGCGAGCCCTTGTCGATGACGTCCTGCAGGTTGAACGGCACCGCGACGGTGCGGAGCGTGTCGCCCGGCATCGAGCCCGTGCCCTTCGGCTCGACCTGGAGGTAGTGCGTGCCGAGCAGCGTCGCGACCTTGACCGCGCCGGTGGTGAGGTTGCCGAGCTGGATGTCCTTGGACAGCGCGAACTTCACCTCGACGTGGTCACCGGCCAGCTTGATGCTGGTGACCTTGCCCTCGCTGACGCCATGGACCTCGACGTCCTCGCCCTTGCGCAGGCCGCCGGTGTTGGCGAGCTCCGCGGTGTACGTCTTGGTGCCGAAGTTCGTGGTGCTGATGATGACCACGCCGACGGCGAGAAGGAGACCGAAGACGGCTCCGACGATGCCGACCTTGAACGGGTCGCGCGCATTCATGGGCTTCATCGACACACCGCCGAGTAGTTGTCGCCGCCCACGGGGACCGTGGAGCTACCCACACCCAGGTACAGCTTGCAGATGTAGACATTGAGCGCGTTCTCGTACGACGTCGCGCGGCCCAGCGAGCCGAGCAGCGTGGTGAACGCCGGTGCCGTGTTGGCGAGCGCCTTGCGCGACTTGGCCAGCGTGGACGCCGTCGTCGTGAACTCGTCGGTCGCGTGGACCAGCGGCACCTTCACCTCCTGCAGCAACGAGCTGGTGCTTCCGACCAGCCTGCTGATGCCGTCGATGGACGAGCCGATCGACTTGCGGTCCTTGGCGAGGCCGGTCATCAGGGCTTCGACCTCCTTGATCGTGGCCTTCAGCTGACCGCCCTGGCCGGCCAGGTTGTCCAGCACCGGCTTGAGGTTGGTCATCACCGCGCCGAACGTCTTGTCACGGTCGGCGAGGAAGTTCGTGAGCTGGCCGGTCTGGCCGAGCAGCGCCTCGATGGACGGGCCCTCACCCTGGAGCACCTTCACCATCGAGGTGGCGAGCTTGTTGACGTCCGCCGGCTGCAGGATCTTGAACAGCGGCCGGAAGCCGTTGAGCAGCTCGGTCAGGTCGAAGCCCGGGTTGGTGCGCGACTCCGGGATCGTCGCCCCGCTCGGCAGCTGCTGGCCCTTGGGGCCGTCCTGCACCAGCGAGAGGTAACGCTGACCCAGCAGGTTCTGGTAGCGCATGACGATCTCGGTGTTGTCGTACATCGGCTGCTTCTTGAGCATGTCGATCTTGACCGTGGCACCGGAGGCCGTGGCCGAGATCGAGGTCACCTTGCCGACACGGACACCCGCAGCCTTGACGTCGTCACCCTTGCGCAGGCCGTTGACGTCGGAGAAGTTCGCGCTGAACTCCTGCTTGTCGCCGCTGACACCGTTGAGCATGGTGTTCACCAGCAGGAACGCGAGGAACCCGCTCAGTACGGTGAACGCGGCGAACTTGATCGCGATCGACCTCAGGCCGGTCATCGGGCTCCTCCCAGAGCAGAGGTGAGGCTCGAGCTCGTCGTGCGGTACGACGGCCGGTCACCGGAGGTGTAGGACGGCGGCACCTTGGTGGTCAGCGTTCCGTCCGCCTGCACGTAGCCGTACTTCACCGTCGACTGCAGACGATCACCCGCGATGAGGTTCACGCCGATCGAGCGGCTGATGCCGACGACGCGGTTGTCGTAGAGCGCGTCGAGCAGCGTCGAGGACCCCCGGATGAACCGGACCAGGTTGGACTGGTTCTTCTTCAGGAACGCCGTGGCCGTGTCAGCCAGGGTGGTCCCGCCGGAGAGCACGGCGCTGATCGCCGCCTGGTTGCCGGCGATCGTCCTGGCGAAGACCAGGAAGTCGTCGGTGGCGTCGAGCAGGTCGGGCGCGACCCGGTTGATGACGGTGGTGGCCTGCGCGAGCTTCTGCAGGTCGGCGCGCACCAGCGGCATCTTCGGGTTGAGCCGGCCGAGGTAGCTGTTCGCGGTCGTGACCATGCTGGCGATCTGCGCGCCGCGGCCGTCGAGGGCCTGCGCCGCCGAGCCGAGCGCCGAGGCGAGCTCGGCCGGGCCGAGAGCCTTGACCAGGGAGTCGATGTCGTCGAGCGCGTCCTGCAGCTCGAGCGTCCCCTGGGTGCTGTCGGCCTGGACGGTGGCGCCGGTCTCGAGGTGGCTCGAGGACGCCTTGCCGTGGACGACCAGGTCGACGAACGTCTTGCCGAATACGGTGGCCGGGAGGATCCGGGCCACGACGTTGCCGGGGACGTGCGCCAGGTCGTCCTTGACCATGTTGAGGTCGATCTCGACCTGACCGTTGCGAGCGCGCTTGATGGCGGAGACCTTGCCGATGATGGCTCCGTTCATCTTGACGTCGGAGCCGTTGACGAGCGCGCCGCCCGCGTTGTCGACCAGCGCGGTCACGTGCGGCGTCGTACCGAACGTGCCGTTGCTGCGCAGCGTGATGAAGGCGCCGATGACAGCCAGCGCAAGGAGGCCGACGAGGCCCCGTCGAGCGAGGGTGTTCCTGGAGATTTCGCGTGCCATGTCAGATCACCCCGCGATCCGGAAGCCGGGGTCGCCACCCCAGAAGATGAGCGTGAGCACCATGTCCAGCACGACGACCGCGACGATGCTCGCGCGGATGGCCATACCGGTCGCTTCGCCGACCGCCTGCGGTCCACCACCGACCTTGAAGCCGTACCAGCAGTGGATCAAGCCGACCGTGAGGGCGAAGATCAGGATCTTGATGACCGAGAACAGGATGTCCCGTCCCTGGATCAGCGCCGAGAAGTAGTGCTCGTACTGGCCGGGCGACTGCCCGAACAGGATGACCGTCGACCACTGCGAGGCGATGTAGCTGCCGATCAGGCCGACCAGGTAGAGCGGGAGGATCGCGAGCATCGTGGCGATGACGCGAGTGGTCACCACGTACCGCATCGCGCTGACCGCCATGACCTCGAGGGCGTCGATCTCCTCGTAGATCTTCATCGAGCCGATCTGCGCGGTGAAGCGGCAGCCGACCTGCGCGGCGAGCGCCAGGGCCGCGATCAGCGGTGCGAGCTCGCGGGTGTTGGCGCTGGCCGAGATGAAGCCGGCGAGCGGCGCCAGGCCGACGATCTCCAGGCCGCTGAAGCCCTCGATGCCGAGCGAGGTGCCGGCCGCGATGGAGAGCAGGACCATGACGCCGACGGTGCCACCGCCGACGAGGAGGGCACCCGAGCCCCAGGCGATGTCCTTGAGCTGCCGGAGCATCTCCTTGGGGTACATCGCGAGAGTGGCCGGGATGCTCTTGAAGACGTCCCAGGCGAACGTCAGGAAGGACCCGAACGTGGCCAGGTTCTTCATGACGCCGTCGGTGAAGCCGACGATCAGGTCGGAGGCGCGGTCGCCCATGCTGCGACCGAGGTGGACATCAGACATCAGGCGCTCCCGGGGAACAGCATCACGTAGGCCTGCGTGAGCGCCACGTTGATGACGGCCAGCAGGATGACGGAGAGGACGACCGCCTGGTTCACGGCGTCGGCGACGGCCTTGGGGCCGCCTCGCGCCTTGAGGCCCTTCTGGGCCGCGACGATGGTGGCGACGAATCCGAAGATGAACGCCTTGATCTCAGCGACCAGGAAGTCCAGCGGCTGGCTCAGGCCGATGAACGAGTCGATGTAGGTACCGGAGGAGACCTGCCCGCCACCGACGACGACGACGAACGCCGTGATCATGGCGGTCATCGCAACGATGGTGGTCAGCAGCACCGACACCAGCAGGGCCGCGAGGATGCGCGGGGCGACGAGCCGCTGGATGGGCGAGATGCCCATGACCATCAGGGCGTCGGTCTCCTCACGCACGGTCCGAGCGCCGAGGTCGGCACAGATGGCCGATCCGACGGCGCCGGCGATCATCAGCGAGGTGACCAGGGGTGCGCCCTGGCGGAGCACGCCGATGCCGTTGACCGCGCCGATGAACGAGTTCGCGCCGATCTGGTTGGCCGCTGCGCCGATCTGGACCGAGGTGATGACGCCGAACGGGATCGACACCAGGATCGTCGGCGCGAGCGAGACCCGCGTCATGAACCAGCACTGGAGGAGGAACTCCGACCAGGAGAACCGCCGAGCCAGGATGTCGGAGAAGCCCCATTGCAGGGACTCCGCCGAGAGCTTGATGAGCTCACCCGTCGTCTCGATGCCGGTCTTGAACCGACCAGTCATGTTGTCAACGAAGGAGCGTCCCGAGGCAAAGACCGCACTCATGCGTGTTCCCCCTGTCCGCTGAGTCTCGCGAGTCCCATCAGCACCCCGTTCTCTTGCAGGCACGACCGGTAGACCGGTCCGTCGTCGAGCCAAACGACTGCCTGTTTCTCGATGTAACAGATATCACGCAATTTGGTCACGCACCCGTAGGTGTCCACGTGGCGCCATTCTCGGACCCCTCCGCGGACGATGGATTCCTGCCGTCCCGAGCAGGAACGGAACCCTCCCCCGTTGGGGCCGCCAGGGTTCGAGGTACGCCGAGAGCCTGGCGTCGTCGAATTCCTGGCCTTCCAGCGCCCACCCCACGTCCCGAGCCACGTGGTAGTCGCCGAATGACACCGCGTCCGGGTCCCCGATGGCCCGCTGACGCACTTCGGCACTGGTCCACACCCCTATGCCGCGCACGGAGCGTAGCCGAACATCGACCTCCTGCGACGCAATGTCGCAGAACTTCTCCCAGGCGTGCGCGCGGCCCGCTACCTCGACGAGGGTGCGAGACCGCGCGGGGTCGATGTGCAGCGCCAGCCATTCCCACGAGGGGATGCGGCGCAGCGTGTCGGCGTCGGGCTGCAGCATCAGGCCGGCCGCGGGCCCGGGCGCGGGCTCGCCGTGACGGCGTACGAGCTCACGGAAGCCCTTGAACGCCTCCTGGCCCGTCACCTTCTGCTCGATGATCGCGGGCACGAGGGCCTCCAGCACCCGCCCGGTGCGGCCGAGCCGCGCATCCGGGTGACGGTGCCGGATCTCCTCGAGGAGCGGGTGGCGCGGCTCGAAGCCGCTCCAGTCGTCGCTCTCCCCCAGCAGGTCCGGCAGCTGGTCCAGCGCCCATCGCGCCCCCGGCCCCCAGGCCTCGGCGTGGATGTCGCCGGCCGCGTCCTGGGGACGTACGGCGAGCGCGACCGGCCCGTCCGGCGTACGACTCGCCCGCCAGCTGACGCCCGTCGCGTCGCGCCGGTGCGTCGGGTCACCGGCGCCCCGACGGTGCTGCGCGAGCATCGCGTCGACCGAGACCCGGCGCCGCGGGTTCCAGACCCGCGCAGCGTCGGCACCATGCATGCTGCCGACTGTAGGGCTAGACCACCTTCTCGCGCGCCCCTTCCGGCGCAGAAGCCTCGACCGCACTAGGGTGAGCGCCGTGAGCACCGAGGGCAGCACCACCCGCCGTCCCCGGCTGGACCAGGAGGCCGTGCTGCAGGCGGCCGACGCGCTCGTCGACCGCGACGGGTACGACGAGCTGACGATGACCTCGCTCGCGGCCGAGCTCGACACACGTGTCTCCTCGCTCTACAACCACGTCGCGAACCTCGAGGACCTGCGCGCCCACATCCAGGTGCGGGCGATGCGACTGCTCGGCGAGAGCGTCCGCACGGCCGCGATGGGCCACGCCGGCGCCGACGGGCTGCGCGCGCTGGGCCACGCGCTGCGCGCGTTCGCCCGCCAGCACCCGCACCGCTACTCCGCGCTGACGCGTCCGCCGATCGACCGCGACGCCTTCTTCCGCGCCGCCCTCACGGCGCTCGAGGCGCTCTCGGTGATGGTGCGCTCGGCCGGGCTTCCCGAGGAGCGGATGCTGCCGACCGGCACCGCGATCTTCGCCGCCCTGCACGGGTTCGTCAGCCTCGAGGTGGCCGGCTACTTCGGCGAGCTCGAGGGCACCGGCGCCGAGGGCTTCGACCTCGACGAGGTCTTCGAGCTGGTCATCCGCGGCGCGGTCACCGCCGCGATCCTCGAGGCCACCCACTGACGCCATGCTCCTCACCACGCTCGTCGACGTGTCGTCAGCAGTGGGGGCCACGCGGTCGCGCAAGGAGAAGGCCCGGCTGATCGCCGAGCTGCTCGTCGCGGCCGATGCCGGTGAACGCGGGCTCGTCGCCCACTACCTGAGCGGACGGCTCCGACAGCGGCGTACCGGTCTGGGCTGGCGCAGCCTCCAGGCGCTGCCCTCCCCCGCCGACCGGCCATCCTTGGAGGTCGCCGAGGTCGACGCCGCCTTCCAGGCCATGTCCGAGCTGTCCGGGCCCGGCTCCGCCGGAGCTCGTACGACGGCCGCCACCGAGCTGTTCGCCCGCGCGACCGCCGACGAGCAGGCGTGGCTGCGCGCGATCACGGTCGGCGAGGTCCGCCAGGGCGCGCTCGAGTCGATCGTCACCGAGGCACTGGCCGCGGCCGCCGCCGTCCCGCTCGCCGCGGTCCGGCGGGCGGCGATGCTGGCCGGCGGTGCGACGTACGTCGTCGAGGCGGCGTTCGAGGGCATCGCGGCCCTCGAGGCGGTCGGCCTGACCGTCGGCCGGCCGGTCCTGCCGATGCTGGCGTCGTCCGCCACCGATGTCCCCACGGCGATCGCCAAAGCCGCCGGGCACTCGGGCGAGGTCGGTGTCGACGCCAAGCTGGACGGCATCCGCATCCAGGTGCACCGCGACGGCGAGGAGGTCACCATCGCCACCCGCAGCCTCGACGACATCACCGCCCGCCTGCCCGAGGTCGTCGATCTCGTCCGCTCGCTGCCGGCCCGCTGCCTGGTGCTCGACGGCGAGGCGCTGTCGCTCGCTGACGACGGCCGGCCGAGGCCGTTCCAGGAGACGGCCTCCCGTACGGCGACGCGGGCCGGCGACACGGTCGTCTCGCCGTACTTCTTCGACGTGTTGCACCTCGACGGCGAGGACCTCATCGACCGGCCGGCGCACGAGCGCTGGGAGGTGCTCGAGCGGCTCGTCCCCGCCGCCCACCGCGTACGCCGCTGGGTCGGGTCGTCGCCCGAGGAGGCCACTGCGTTCGCTGCGTCCGTGCTGGAGGACGGCCACGAGGGCGTCGTGGTGAAGTCCGTCGACGCGGCGTACGACGCCGGCCGCCGCGGCGCCGCCTGGGTGAAGGTCAAGCCGGTCCACACCCTCGACCTGGTGGTCCTGGCCGTCGAACGCGGCTCCGGCCGCCGCCGCGGCTGGCTCTCCAACATCCACCTCGGCGCCCGCGACCCTCCTCGCCCACCGGCTTCGTGATGCTCGGCAAGACGTTCAAGGGCATGACCGACGAGATGCTGGCCTGGCAGACGCAGCGCTTCGGCGAGCTCGCCGTCGACGACGACGGCTGGATCATCACCCTGCGACCCGAGCAGGTCGTCGAGATCGCCTTCGACGGCCTCCAGCGCTCGACCCGCTACCCCGGCGGCCTCGCCCTCCGGTTCGCCCGCGTCGTCCGCTACCGCGACGACAAGACGGCCGACGAGGCCGACACCATCGACACGGTGCGCGCGCTCCTGTAACTCCTAGTTGCACATTGCGTACACTCCGGGACATGGCGACGCGAGCACCCGAGGCGGACGGACGGCGCAAGGCCGCGGCCGTACGCCGCCGTGCCCGTGAGGCCGACATCATCGCCGCGACGCGCCGGCTCTTCGACGCCAAGGGCGTGCGGGACGTGCAGATCGAGGAGATCGCCGGCGCCGTCGGCATCAACCGCGCGATCGTCTACCGCCACTTCATCGGCAAGGAGGAGATCTTCGGTCTCACCCTGGTCGGCTACCTCGACGAGCTGCACGACGCGATGACCGCCGCCACCGACGGCCACGCCGACCCGACCGCGCGCCTGGAGACGACCGTCGGTGCGTTCGTCGACTTCGGCCTGACCCACCCCGCGTTCGTCGACTGCGCGCAGGCGCTGATGGTCCGCCCCGGCGACGAGCTGCTCGACGAGGTCTCCGAGCGGGTCCTGTTCCGGCTCGGGCGCGCGATGACGTCCTGCATGGGCGTGCTGTCCGACGTGCTCGCCGACGGCATCGCCAGTGGCGACTTCAAGCTCGAGAGCGACCCGGTCGTGCTGGCCAACATGTTCTACGCCAGCGGCCTGGGCGCTCTGCAGCTCGCGCGCCTCGGCATCCTGGTCGGCGAGTCCGCGCCCGGCGTACCCACGCGTGGGCAGATCTCGCCCGAGCAGGTCCGCGAGTTCGTCGTGGCCTCGGCGCTGGCGATGCTGGCGCACCCCGCCGCATCCTGACGGACCCCGCAAAAAACCCACGGGCCGCCCGGATGATCCGGACGGCCCGCGAGGGTCTTGGTTCCTAGAGGCTCACGCCGGCCTCGCTTCGCTCGGCAGCCTTCAATCGCCTCGGCATACGAGCAAGCTCGTCTGCGCTCGGCTCAATCAGGCTTCGAGGATGGCGACGACGCCCTGGCCGCCGGCGGCGCAGATGGAGATCAGCGCACGACCGCCGCCGTTCTCCTTCAGCATCTTCGCGGTGTGGGCCACGATGCGGCCGCCGGTCGCGGCGAACGGGTGACCCGCGGCCAGCGAGGAGCCCTTGACGTTGAGCTTGGTGCGGTCGATCGAGCCGAGCGGCGCGTCCAGACCGAGGCGCTCCTTGCAGAACGCCGGCGACTCCCAGGCGGCGAGGGTCGACAGCACGACGGAGGCGAACGCCTCGTGAATCTCGTAGAAGTCGAAGTCCTGCAGCGTGAGGTTGTTGCGCTGGAGCATCCGGGCGACGGCGTACGCCGGGGCCATCAGCAGGCCCTCCTTGCCGTGCTCGAAGTCGACAGCGGCAACCTCGGAGTCGACGAAGTACGCGAGGACCTCGTGGCCGTTCTCCTTGGCCCAGTCCTCCGACGCCAGCAGGACCGCGGACGCACCGTCGGTCAGCGGGGTGGAGTTGGCCGCGGTCATGGTGGCCGCCTCGCCCTTGCCGAAGACCGGCTTGAGGGTGGCGAGCTTCTCGACGGAGGAGTCGGCGCGCAGGTTGTTGTCGCGCTCCAGGCCGCGGAACGGCGTCATCAGGTCGTCCATGAAGCCGGCGTCGTACGCCGCTGCCATGTTGTGGTGCGACTTCACGGCCAGCTCGTCCTGCGCCTCGCGGGTGATCTTCCACTCGAGGGCGGTGATGGCGGCGTGGTCGCCCATCGACATGCCGGTGCGGACCTCACCGTTGTTCGGCGCCGCGATGCCGATGTCGGCCGGGCGGATCTTGGCGAGCGCCTTGAGCTTGTCGGCCGTGGTGCGCTTGTTGTTGACCGCGATCAGCTTCTTGCGGAGCTTCTCGGAGATCGCGATCGGGGCGTCGGACGTGGTGTCCACGCCGCCGCCGACGCCGACCTCGATCTGGCCGACCTTGATCTTGTTGGCGATGTAGTTGATCGCCTGGAGGCCGGTGCCGCAGGCCTGCTGCATGTCGACGGCCGGCGTCTCCGGGGCGAGCTTGGTGCTGAGCACCGACTCGCGGATCAGGTTGAAGTCGCGCGAGTGCTTGAGCACCGCGCCGCCGGCGACCTCACCGAGGCGCTGGCCCTCGAGGCCGAAGCGGGCCACCAGGCCGTCGAGCGCGGCAGTGAACATCTCCTGGTTGGACGCCGTGGAGTAGGCGCCGTTGGAACGCGCGAAGGGGATGCGGTTGCCACCGATGACGGCGGCCCGACGTACAGAGTTAGCCATGATTCCTATCCTGGGGGCATACGGTCTGGCCCGGAACCCTTTGGGAGCCAGATCACGAAATGTGGACACACAGTTACACAACTAGTTACATAAACTCCCGTTGCGGGCGAAGCCCGCTCTTCCCACCACAGACACAGATTGCGGAGGCGCCCCGCCCATGAGCGACAAGTACCAGGGCTTCGTGAGCTCGCCGATCGGCAAGATCCTCGTCAAGAACCTCGGCCTTCCCAACCCGGTCAAGCTCGACCGCTACACCGCCGGCGACCCGCTGGTCCAGGGAACCGTCCTCGTCGGCGGCAACGGCCGCGTCGCCGAGTCCCTCCCGGGCATGCTCGACGTCGTGGGCATCGCCACCGCCACGGCGCAGGCCGAGGGCGAGAAGTACAAGGGCCTGGTCTTCGACGCGACCGGCATCAAGTCCGTCGACGACCTGGTCGCCCTGCAGGCGTTCTTCACCCCGGTGATGCGCAGCCTGAAGAGCTGCTCGCGCCTCGTCGTCATCGGCACTCCCCCGGAGCTGCTCGAGGGTGCCGAGCGGATCGCCCAGCGCGGCCTCGAGGGCTTCACCCGAAGCCTGGGCAAGGAGGTCGGCAAGGGCGGCACCGTCCAGCTCGTGTACGTCGCCGAGGGCTATGAGTCCTCCGCGCTCTCGACGCTGGCCTTCCTGCTCAGCCCCAAGTCGGCGTACGTCTCGGGCCAGGTCGTCCGGATCGGCTCCAAGAAGGAGAAGCAGGCCGCCGAGGTCGCCGACTGGACCCAGCCGCTGGCCGGCAAGGTCGCCTTCGTGACCGGCGCGAGCCGTGGCATCGGCGAGGAGATCGCCCGCGTCCTGCACCGCGACGGCGCCAAGATCGTCGGCCTCGACGTGCCGCAGGCCGCCGACGACCTGGTCAAGGTCATGAAGGAGCTCGACGGCGACTGGCTGACCCTCGACATCACCGCCGCGGACGCCCCGCAGCGCATCGCCGAGCACCTGAAGAACCAGCACGGTGGCGTCGACATCGTCGTGCACAACGCCGGCGTCACGATGGACAAGAAGCTCGCCAACCAGACCCCCGAGCGGTTCGGCAAGGTCCTCGAGATCAACCTCCTGGCGCCCGAGCTGATCACCGAGGAGCTGCTCGCGCAGAAGGTGATCAACCCCAACGGCCGCATCATCGGCGTCGCCTCGATCGCCGGCATCGCGGGCAACCTGGGCCAGACGTCGTACGCCACCTCCAAGGCCGGCGTCATCGGCTTCGTCGACTCGCTCGCGGGCGAGCTCGAGGACGGCATCACCATCAACGCCGTCGCGCCGGGCTTCATCATCACCCAGATGACCGCGGCCGTTCCGTTCGCGACCCGCGAGGTCGGCCAGCGCCTCAACGCCATGTCGCAGGGCGGTCTGCCGGTCGACGTCGCCGAGACGATCGCCTGGTACGCCTCGGCCGCCTCCACCGCGGTCAACGGCAACACGGTCCGCGTCTGCGGCCAGATGATGCTGGGTGCCTGACATGGCCCTGCCCGTGATGGTCAAGGCCGCGCTCCCGATGGTGCCCGGCGTGAACCAGCTGCCCGGCATCAAGAAGACCGGCGGCGACCTGCCCGACGTGACGCTGCACCGCACCGCTGCGGTGGAGCGCGCGCAGGTGGAGCGCTACAACGCGGTGTGCGGCTTCCCCAACAAGGACGTCGCGCCGATCCCCTACCTCCACATGCTCGCGTTCCCGCTGCACATGGAGCTGATGACCAGCGCAGCGTTCCCGTTCCCGGCGATCGGCACCGTCCACCTCGAGAACTCGATGACCCAGCACCGCCCCGTCGCCATCGGCGAGGAGGTCTCGCTGGCGCTCCGGGCGGAGAACCTGCGGGCCTCCACCAAGGGCAAGGCGTGGGACATGAACGTCACCGCCACCGTCGGTGACGAGGTCGTGTGGGAGTCGACGTCGACGTACCTCCGCATCGGCAAGGGCGACAAGGAGAACGGCGACCCCGGCCTCCCGCTCGAGATGATCGACGTCAAGGGCCCGGTCTGGAAGCTGCCGGAGAACCTGGGTCGCCGCTACGCCGCGGTGTCGGGCGACCGCAACCCGATCCACCTCTACCCGATCACCGCCAAGGCCCTGGGCTTCAAGCGGCACATCGCGCACGGCATGTGGAGCAAGGCCCGCTGCATCGCCGCGCTCGAGTCCCGCCTGCCCGACGCGGTCACGGTCGAGGTCGCGTTCAAGAAGCCGATCTTCCTGCCCGGCAAGGCACAGTTCGGCGCCGAGCAGACGGCCACCGGCTACGACTTCGCCCTGGTCAGCCCGAAGAGCGGTGCCCCGCACCTGCTCGGTCGCGCGACCAGCCTGTAGCTCGCGCTGCGCGTACGACGCCCCGGCCCACCGCAGTGGGCCGGGGCGTCGTCGTCTCAGGAGTCACACGCGTCACCGGCTCTCACCAATTCCTGCACCTCCACCCCGATGCAATGGGGTGGAAGTGCAGGAATCACCGGTGAACCGGTGATTCCTGCGCGAGCGCGCCTCAGTACTTGTTGGGGCGGATGAGTCCCTCTTGGGCGACGGTCGCCACGAGCTCACCGGACTGGGTGAAGATCCGACCGATGGCCAGACCCCGGCCCCCCTGGGCGGAGGGCGACCACTGGTCGTAGAGCCACCACTCGTCGGCGCGGAAGGGCCGGTGGAACCAGATGGTGTGGTCGAGCGAGGCCATCTGAACGCGCGCGGGGTCCAGCGTGTGCGCCGACAGCGTGGCACCGAGCAGCGAGACGTCGCTGGCGTAGGTGAACAGCGCGTTGTGCTCCTGGCGGTCGTCGGAGAGCCGACCGTCGACCCGGATCCAGACCTGCGTGCGGGAGGGGTGCATGTCGTCGGGCTCGAGGCCGAACTGCGAGTTGCCGAGCCACCGTACGTCGAGCGCGGCCCACTCCTTGCCGAGGCCGTCGTCGGTGCCGCGCTTCTGCATCAGCTCGATCATGTCCATGCCCTCGTCGGGGCCCTTGACCGGCGGCATGACGTCCTGGTGGGTGAAGCCCTCCTCGTGCCGCTGGAAGCTCACCGACTGGTAGTAGATCGGGCGGCCGTGCTGGCGCGCCACGACCCGACGGGTCGCGAACGACTTACCGTCGCGCATCGGCTCGACGTCGTAGATGATCGGGATCGAGTAGTCGCCCGCGAGCAGGAAGTAGGAGTGCAGCGAGTGCACGCTGAGCTCCGGGTCGACCGTGCGGGTCGCGGCGATGAGGGCCTGGGCGGCCACCTGGCCGCCGTACACGCGCTGACGCGTGGTCTCGGGCTGGCGCCCGCGGAACAGGTTGGTGTCGAGCTTCTCCAGGTCCAGCAGGGAGACCAGCTTCGCGGTCGCCTCGGGTCCACCACTCATGCCGGATCTCCCCCATCGTTGTTGCGGTCGTCGAGACCGGCGAGGAACTGCTCGAACTGGCGGCCGAGGTCCTCCCCGGTCGGCAGTGGCTCGTCGGTCGCGAGCAGGCTGCTGCCCTCGGCCTCGGCCCGCTGGAAGGTGTCGTACTGCTGCTCGAGGGCATCGACGACGTCACGCACGTCCTCGTTGGAGGCGAGGTGACGGGCGATCTCCTCGTCCCGCTCGGCGGCGCTCGCGTGCAGGTCGGAGAGGTCCAACGTCAGCCGCGCGGCACGCTCGACGTGCTCGAGCAGGCCGATCGAGGCCCGCGGGAAGTCCAGCTGGGCCAGGTAGTGCGGTACGTGCGCGACGAAGCCCTGAGCGTCGTGACCCCACTCGCCGAGGCGCAGCTCGAGCAGCGCCTGCGCCGAGCTCGGGATCCGCAGCTCGCCGCGCCACGGGCTGGAGCCGGTGAGCAGCTCGGGCCGGTTGGCGTGGTGGGTGATCGCGATCGGGCGCGTGTGCGGGACCGCCATCGGGACGGCGCCCATGCCGACGACCAGGCTCACGCCGAACCGCTCGACGACCTCGAGGACGCCGCGGCAGAACGCCTCCCAGCGGGTGTCTGGCTCGGGACCGTGGAGCAGGAGGTACGCCGCACCGCCGGCGTCGTGCAGGAGGCGGACGACCAGCCGCGGGGCGTCGTACGCCTCGTAGTGGTCGCGCACGAAGGACATCGCGGGGCGGCGGGCGCGGTAGTCGTGGAACTGGTCGACGTCGAAGGTCGCGACCACGACCCCGCCACCGGTCGCGCCCGTGCTGACCAGGTGGGCGCACGCCAGCTGACCGGCGTTGCCGGCGTCGAGGAAGCCGTCCAGCGCGATCACCAGCCGCAGCCCCTCGGTGGCATCGAGCCCCTCGAGCTCGGGCACGTCGTCGACGATGTGGACGAGGCGCGGTTGGTTCGACGGAGCGGTCACAGGACCAGCCTAGTGACCCGGTCGCGCCCGCCGACGCTAGGAGCGGTACGTCGCCGCCATCAGTGCCACGCCGCGGCGTACGAGCTGGTCGGGGGTGATGCCGAGCAGCTCGGGGATGACCTCGTCCTGGTCGGCTCCCCCGGCCAACCGGTCGAGCAGGGTCCACAGCATCGAGGACCCGCTGGTGCGCGCGATGTACTCGCACACCCACCAGGACACGGCGTACCAGGCCTCGGCGTTGGGGCCGGCGAAGTCGGCGGTGGTCGGCAGTGAGGTCGCGGTGGCGCCGACGGTCAGCGCGCTGGTCGGCAGGCGGCGCTCGGACCTCATCATCGGACGGACCGAGACCCACTCGGCGACGCCCTCGGTCAGCCACAGCGGCGCGCCGTCACCCCGGCCCCGCAGGGTCGCGTGCGTCATCTCGTGGCGCGCGAGCCGCGCGAAGACCGACTCCGGCTGGCTGAGCACCCGCGGGTTGAACGCGACGCGGTAGCCGGCCGTGCCCTTGGCCGGGTCGTCGAGATCGGCGGGGATCGCGATGGTCAGGCCATCGACACGGTCGGGATCACCGACGGTCTCGCCGCCGAGCTGGTCGATGATCTTCTGGTCGCTGAGCGCATAGACGACCGTGCCCCAGCTGGTGCCGGCCGTGTTCGCCGCCGGGATCGCCAGGGTCGCGTCGTCCTTGGCGTCGGACGCGGTCTTCAGCACGCGGTCGGCGTCGGCGGCCGTGGCTGAGTCGAAGATGCCGAGCACGTTGCCGTACTCGCCGACATGGACATGCTCGACCTCCCACGGCTGGGTGCCCATGTCGTGGCTCTCCTCCCACCCCGGATCGGTGGTGGAGGCCAGGAGGTAGCGACGCCCGTCCGGGGTCGGCTTGAACAGCCAGCGGTCGTAGCTGTTGACCGGCTTGTCGTCGTACCCCTCGAGCTGGGTGGTCGTGCGGATCTCGGCCCAGAAGCTGTCCGTCGTGGGGCCCTTGGCGACGGTGCCGTCGACCACGGCGTAGCTGAGGACCTCGATCGGCAGCTGCTGGATGTTGTCGTAGTAGGTGCGCTGCGCGCGGACGATCCGGCCCCTCGCGACGGTGCGCAGGAAGCCATCGATGTCGTCGTCGTTCAGCATGCGTGCACGACGGTGCAGGTTCTGGTTGATCGACCACGTGACGTCGTCGAGGGTGCTGGCGTAGTAGTCCGGTGAGTTGTTCGAGCAGGCGGCGAGCGGGAGCAGACCGAGAAGAAGTGCCCCCGCGAGCGTGCGCTTCAGCGCGGACCGTCCGCGTCGATCAGGGCGATGGTCTCGCCGTCGGCGGTCATCGCATGCACCACGTCGAGCGCGATGCTCTGGGCGCTCAGCCCCACGCGCTCCAGGATGACCGCGCGCTTGGCGTGGTCGAGGAACTCCTGCGGGATGCCGTGGAGGTGGACCGGTCGCTGGACACCCGCGTCGTTGAGCGTCTGCAGCAGGACGGCTCCGACGCCGCCGACGCGGCCGTTGTCCTCGATGGTGACGATGCGGCGGTGCTCGCGCGCGAGGTCGACCAGCGCGGGGTTGACCGGCTTGACCCAGCGCGGGTCGACGGCGGTGACGCCGATGCCCTGCGCGTGCAGGCGCGCGGCGACCTCGACGGCGGTGGTGGCCATCGCGCCGACGCCGACGACGAGCACGTCGGGGTCGCCCTCGCGGACCAGGACGTCCATGCGGTCGCGGCCCTCGCCGATCGTGTCGACGGCCTCGATGTCCTCCGGCGGCGGCCCCTTCGGGAAACGTACGACGGTCGGCGCGTCATCGACCTCGACGGCCTCGTCGAGCAGCTCACGCATGCGCGCGATGTCGCGGGGCGCCGCGAGCCGGAGGCCGGGGACCAGCTGCAGCATCGACATGTCCCACATGCCGTTGTGACTGGCGCCGTCGTCGCCGGTGACGCCCGAGCGGTCGAGGACGAAGGTCACGCCGCACTTGTGCAGGGCGCAGTCCATGAGGACCTGGTCGAAGGCGCGGTTGAGGAAGGTCGCGTAGACGGCGAAGACCGGGTGCAGGCCGCCCATCGCCAGACCGGCCGCCGAGGTGGTGGCGTGCTGCTCGGCGATGCCGACGTCGAAGGTCCGGTCGGGGTAGAGCTGCTGGAACTTGTCCAGGCCGACCGGGTGCATCATCGCCGCGGTCATCGCCACGACGTCGGCGCGCCGAGCACCGAGCTCGACCATGTGGTCGGCGAAGTGGTCGGTCCAGATGCGGCCCTTGGGCTTCTCGGCGCCCGTCTGCACGTCGAACGGCCCGGGCGCGTGGAACTGGTCGGCCTCGTGGCGCAGCGCCGGGTCGTACCCCTGGCCCTTGCGGGTGATGGCGTGCACGATCACGGGGCCGTTGAAGCGCTTGGCGTGCGCCAGCGCCTGCTCCATCGCCTGGCGGTCGTGGCCGTCGATCGGGCCGACGTACTTGAGTCCGAGGTCCTCGAACAGGCCCTGCGGAGCGAGCGCGTCCTTCAGGCCCTTCTTGACCGCGTGGAGCGCGTCGTACGCTGCGTGCCCGACCCCCGGCAGCGAGCTCACGCGCTGCTTGACGATGTCGAGCGTCTGCTCGTAGCGCGGGTTGGTCCGCAGGCCGGTCAACGCGGTCGCGAGGCCACCGATGGTCGGGGTGTAGGAGCGGCCGTTGTCGTTGACCACGATGACCAGGCGCGAGTCCTTGGCGATCGAGATGTTGTTGAGCGCCTCCCAGGCCATTCCCCCGGTCAGCGCGCCGTCACCGATGACCGCGACGACGTGGCGGTCCTCGCCCTTGATGTGGAACGCCTTGGCCAGGCCGTCGGCGTAGGACAGCGAGGCGGACGCGTGCGAGCTCTCGACCAGGTCGTGCTCGGACTCGGCGCGGCTCGGGTAGCCGCTCAGGCCGCCCTCACGCCGCAGCGTGCCGAAGTCCTTGGCGCGACCCGTGACGAGCTTGTGGACGTAGGACTGGTGGCCGGTGTCGAAGACGACCTTGTCGTGCGGCGAGTCGAAGACGCGGTGGATCGCCAGCGTCAGCTCGACGACGCCGAGGTTCGGTCCGAGGTGGCCGGTGTTCGTCGCGACGGTGCGGATCAGCAGGTCGCGGATCTCCTCGGCGAGCGCGGTCAGCTCGTCCTCGGACAGGGTGCGCAGGTCGCGCGGACCGCTGATCTGGTCGAGGAGAGCCATGGGCGTCAGTCTAGGTGGTGGGGGCAGCGAACCTTGAGTGCCCTGCGTGCCGAGAAGGTGTCCATCGCAAGGCGGAGGAGGGAGGCGGGCCGGAGGCCCGTCGACTGACGACAACGCAGCGAGGGGCGCCTTCTCGGCACGCAGGGCACTCAAGGTTCGCTGCCCCCACCACCTCAGGCGCCCGGGTCACGCACAGAGCTGGCGGTAGAGGTCGGAGTCGAGGAACGCCGGTACCGCGAGCGCGGCGGAGTCGGACAGGTCGAGCGCACGTGCCCGCCCGGGCTCGACGAAGACGATCTGACGTCCCTCGCCGAGCACGATGTCGGCGTCGGTGAGGCTCGTCGCGGCAGCGAAGACCGCCAACGTGTCGAGCGAGTCGGTCTCGGGGTGGAAGACCTCGAAGGTGGCGAAGTGCTCGACGGCGCCGGGCTCCAGACGCACGCCGGTCTCCTCGGCCAGCTCGCGCACGGCACCCTCGGACTCGGACTCCCCCGGCTCGAGGTGGCCACCGCACAGGCCCCACTTGTCCGGAGCGATCCGCGGGTTCTCGTCGCGCTCCTGGAGCAGCACCCGACCCTGCGGGTCGACGAGGATCACGCAGGCGAAACCGGTCATGCGTCTCACGCTAGCGCCTGGCCCGTCACCCCGGCGGGCGCCTCGGGTCGCGCACGGCGGCGACGCTGTAGAACGGCGCCTGCCGGCCGGGTGCGTCGAACGCGAGCCCGTCGACGTGCCGGCGGCTGATGATCGTGGCAGGTCCCACGTGGCGCAGCGTGGCGCGGACGTCGATGTCCATCTGGATCGGGAAGTCGCTGCGGGCGAGCGCCGCCGCCATCGCGTCGGACGGTCGCGAGCCGAAGGGGTAGACCAGGACGTCGACCTTCCCGAGCACGGGATCGGCGATCGAGTGCCACCTGGCGTCGTCGGCCAGGATCGCGCTCGGCGACGTGTGGGTCAGGTCGATGTGGCCGTAGGTGTGGCTCGCGAACGTCCAGCCGTCGGCCTTCAGCGCCGCGACGAGCGGAGCCAGGTGCGCCCGCCCGGTCGGCGTACCGGCGTCCCGCTCCCCCAGCAGGCCCTCGAACGCGGTGACCGCGAGGACGCCCCGGGCGCCCTCGGCCGAGAACTCCGGGTGCGCAGCGACCTCGGCGTCGACCATCGGTACGACGTCCTGGTCGGTCAGGCTGCCGTCGTCGAGCTGTGCCCGGACCTCCCCGTCGCGGTCGAGGACCAGACGGCGCGCCAGGCCACGCCCCTCGAAGTAGCGGTAGTAGTTGACGTCGTCCTCGATCAGCACCAGCGGCTTGCGTCCTCGCGGCACCTCGACGGTCCGCGCCGCCACGTCGTGGATGTCCACCAGGGTCCAGCCGTGCTTCCAGAGCTGGTCGAGCAGCTGGGCGAACTCGTGGGACGTCACGAAGTAGTCCTCGAAGCCCCGCCCCAGCGCGTCGCCACGGAACGCCAGACGCGGCTGGAGGACGAGCGGGTGCACGAACACGCCCTCCACGGGTCCGTGCCACCGGACGAGGTCGGTCACGGGGGTGGCCGCGACGGGCGCGGGCGAGGCGGTGGTGGTGGGCGCGGTCGGCGCGCCGGACGTGGCGGACGGGCGCGTCGTCGTGAACGGCTGCAAGCACGCTGTTGCCGTGGCGAGCGATGCGACGGCGATCAGCGCCAGCACCAGACCGCGCACCCTGACGACGGCATCCATCGCGACCACCTCCACCAGGTGGGATGCGTGGAGCGCGCGGAAGGTTGCGGCGCGTCGCCGCTCAGACCGCTCAGTGGGAGAAGGCGGCGTACTTGCCCGGGGTCAGGAAGAAGCCGGCATGGGTGCGGGTGTTCACGCAGGTGACGCCGATCCTCTCGACGGCGCAGGTGATCGAGCCGTTGCTGATGACCGACGGCGGGGCCACGGTGGGCGCGCCGGGCTCACGGATGGTGTCGGTGTTGCACTGCGGCACGGCACCGTCGTCACCGATCTGGATTCGCCCGACCGAGTCGGCCATCGACTGCCCGCACACGCCGGGATCGCGGATGGCGCCCGAGCGGAGCTCGCAGGAGACCGGGATGTAGGGGTCCCGCAGCACGCAGTAGACGGCGTCGCCCGGGGTCGAGAACCGTGCGAGCGTCGGGTGGTGGACCGACCTGAGCGCGGCCAGCCGGGCGTGGGCGGCGGCGTACGTCGTCGGCACGCCCGCACTCCTGGCCCCGGGGTTGGCGGTGTCGGTGGCCATCGCGGTCGGCTTGGGCTCACCGGTCGGGGCCGGGTCGGTCGCGGGCGCAGAGGTCGCGGGCCTCCTGCTCGGCTTCTTGGTCCTCGGCGTGCTCGTCGGCGACGACGGCACGGACGGCTGGGCGGTCAGCGCCGGAGCGGTCGACGAGGCATCGGTGGCGTCGAGCGTGGCGGCGTCACAGCCGGAGACGGCGATCAGCCCGAGGAGGACGGCGGCAGCAGCAACAGTGGAACGCACCGATCCATCGTGCCAAGGCCGAGGCGTCGTACGCCGCCTCCCGCGCCGGGAGCGGCCAGCGGCCTGAAGGGATGCAGGCCGGCCACCCCTCAGCTGGAGGTCGCCGCCTGCCGAGCGGCGAGCCGCTTCTTGGCGCCGGGCACGCGCACGGCGATCTCGCTGAGCGGCACGAGCGCGACGGCGAGCTCCTCGAGGTTGTGGTCCAGGCCCTTCACCGAGTTGTCGATGCCGTCCACGACCCGCTCCAGGGACGCGAGCACCGGCCCGAGACCGTCGATGTTCTCGACCAGGTCGCCGAGCCGCTCCAGCACACCACCCTCGGCGACGAGCTGCTCGAGCACGCCCTCGCGGGCCAGCAGCCGGTCGACGACGCCGCCCGGCTCGAGCATCCGGTCGACGGCACCTTCGTGCGCGAGCAGCCGATCGAGCGGGCCGTCGACGGCCACGATCCGGTCGAGGGCTCCGCCAGGAGCGATGACCCGGTCGACGGTGCCACCTTCGGCGAGCAGCCGGTCGACGGTGCCGTCACTCGCGAGCAGCCGGTCGACCAGGCCGTCCTGGACCAGCAGGCGCTCCACCAGGCCGTCGGCGGCGATCAGGCGCTCGATCGTGCCGCCCCGCGCCAGCAGCCGGTCGACCAACCCGCCCGGCGCGATCAGGCGGTCGAGGACACCGCCGGTCTGGGAGAGCCGCGACAGCACACCGTTCTCGTCGAGCACCCGGTCGACGACGCCGCCGTGCTGCAGGGCCTGGCCGAGCGGACGGCCCGGCGCGGTGACCGCGGAGAGCAGGTGCAGCAGCCGGACGGGACCATCGGGCTGGACGAGCTGCGAGACACCGATGCTGGCCTGGCCGAACGCGATCGCCGCCCGCACCGGGAACGTCACGACCGTGACGAGGCCACGGAGCCTGAGCGGACGACGGGGACCGGCCGGCGCGACGACCGACCTCTTGACGGTGCGGAGCGCGGGCGCGACGGAAGCAGTCATGGTGGCCGCAGCCTAGGCGCGTGGCGCCGTGCGGTCGAGGGTGCCGCGCGCCGCCGCCGAGTCCGGCGTCCTCCGGTGGGCCACGGCCATCCCCAGGTCGGCGAGCCGAGGAGCGACCAGGTTGAGCACCTCGTAGGCGTCGGCGAAGAGCGTGTTCACGGTGAGCGGGCGGTCCTCCAGGGCTCGTACGACGCGCTCGGCGACCGTCTCCGGCGAGAGTCCCTTGCCGGCGTACGACTCCGTGGGGGCGGTCATCGCGGTGTTCACCGTCGAGACCCGCATGTTGGTGAAGGTGACGTTGTCGAAGAACGTCTCGCGGCCGGCGATCCGGGAGAAGACGTCGAGCGCGGACTTGGAGGCGAGGTACGCCGCGAACTTCGGCGCCTTGATCTGCACGCCCCAGCTGAGGATGTTCACGACGTGGCCGAACCGCTGCTCGCGCATGGCCGGCAGCAGACCCATCGTCAGGCGGACCGGAGCGAAGTAGTTGATCGCCATCGTGCGCTCGAAGTCGTGGAACCGGTCGTAGCTCAGGTCCAGCGAGCGGCGGATCGAGCGCCCCGCGTTGTTGACCAGGTAGTCGACCGCGCCGTGCTCCGCGGTCACCGCCGCGACCAGCGCATCGACGGCGTCGCCGTCGGTGAGGTCGCACGGATACGTCTCGGCGATGCCGCCGGCGGCCACGATCTCGGCACGGACCGCGGCGAGGTCGTCGGCCCGCCGGGCGACCAGCAGGACGTGCGCACCACGCTCGGCGGCGGCCGACGCCGTCGCGCGCCCGATGCCCGACGACGCACCGGTGACCATCACGGTCCGGCCCGCCAGCGGGCTGGCGCCGCCGGTGACGCGTCGCGTGACCCGGGCGATCGCTGCGTGCGGCGTCTGGAGGAGCAGACCGATGTCCATGCGCGTCATCGTAGCGACCTGCGACGCCTCCCTGACCGATCGGTCAGCAACGGTCCTCCAACGCAGGAACGCCCCGCCGCAACGTGTGCGACAGGGCGTTCCGGAGCGGCTTGATCAGGCCTTGCGGAGGTTCCGCAGGACGTACTGCATGATGCCGCCGTTGCGGTAGTAGTTGGCCTCGCCGGGGGTGTCGATCCGGACGACGGCGTCGAACTCGACGTCACCGGCCTTGACCTTCACCGTCTTGGGCGTGGTGCCGTCGTTGAGGGCGGTGATGCCGGTGATGGAGAAGGTCTCCTCGCCGGTCAGGCCCAGGCTGTCGGCGTTCTGGCCCGCGGGGAACTGCAGCGGGATGACGCCCATGCCGATGAGGTTCGAGCGGTGGATGCGCTCGTAGCTCTCGGCGATGACGGCCTTGACGCCCAGCAGCGAGGTGCCCTTGGCCGCCCAGTCACGCGACGAGCCGGAGCCGTACTCCTTGCCCGCCAGGACGACCAGCGGGATGCCGGCAGCCTGGTAGTTGACCGAGGCGTCGTAGATGAAGCCCACCGGGCCGTCGGCCTGGGTGAAGTCACGCGTGAAGCCACCCTCGGTGCCGGGCGCGATCTGGTTGCGCAGGCGGATGTTGGCGAACGTGCCGCGGATCATGACCTCGTGGTTGCCTCGGCGCGAGCCGTAGGAGTTGAAGTCACGCTGCTCGACGCCGTTCTCGGTGAGGTACTTGCCCGCGGGCGAGTCCTTCTTGATGGCGCCGGCCGGGCTGATGTGGTCGGTGGTGACCGAGTCGCCCAGCTTGAGCAGCACGCGCGCGCCGTCGATGTCGGTGACCGGAGCCGGCTCGTCGGGCATGCCCTCGAAGTACGGGGGCTTGCGGACGTAGGTCGACTTCTCGTCCCACGCGAAGGTGTTGCCCTCCGGGGTGGGCAGCGACTTCCAGCGGTCGTCGCCGGCGAAGACGTCGGCGTAGTCCTTGGTGAACATCTCCGAGCTGATCGCCTGGGCGATCGTCTCCTCGATCTCCTGCGGCGTGGGCCAGATGTCCTTGAGGAAGACGTCGTTGCCGTCCTGGTCCTGGCCGAGCGCGTCGTTGAACAGGTCGACGTTCATGTTGCCGGCCAGCGCGTAGGCGATGACGAGCGGCGGGGACGCCAGGTAGTTCATCTTGATGTCGGGGTTGATCCGACCCTCGAAGTTGCGGTTGCCCGACAGCACCGAGACGACGGCCATGTCGTGCTCGTTCACCGCGGCGGAGACCTCGGGGATGATCGGGCCCGAGTTGCCGATGCAGGTCACGCAGCCGTAGCCGACGAGGTTGAAGCCGAGCTTGTCGAGGTACGGCGTGAGGCCGGCCTTCGCGTAGTAGTCGCTGACGACCTTGGAGCCGGGCGCGAGGGTGGACTTGACCCACGGCTTGCGCTGCAGGCCCTTCTCCACGGCCTTCTTGGCCAGCAGGGCAGCACCGATCATGACCGACGGGTTGGAGGTGTTCGTGCAGGAGGTGATCGAGGCGATGGCGACCGCACCGTTCTCCAGCTCGAAGGACTGGCCGTCCTCGAGGGTGACCGGGACCTTCAGGCCGGGCTCGGTGGAGTACGTCGGCAGTGCCGCCGCGAACGCCTCGGCGGCGGCCGTGACCTCGATGCGGTCCTGGGGACGCTTGGGGCCCGCGATCGAGGGGACGACCGTCGCGAGGTCGAGCTCGAGCTTCTCGGAGTAGCGCGGCTCGGCCGACGGGTCGAGCCAGAGGCCCTGCTCCTTGGCGTATGCCTCGACGAGCGCGATCTGCTCCTCGGAGCGGCCGGTGAGGCGCAGGTAGTCGGTGGTCTGGCTGTCGATCGGGAAGATCGCGCAGGTCGAGCCGAACTCCGGGCTCATGTTGCCGATCGTGGCGCGGTTGGCCAGCGGCAGCGCCGAGACGCCCTCGCCGTAGAACTCGACGAACTTGCCGACGACGCCGTGCTGGCGCAGCATCTCGGTGATCGTGAGGACCAGGTCGGTCGCGGTCGAGCCCTCGTGCAGCTCGCCGGTCAGCTTGAAGCCGACCACGCGCGGGATCAGCATGGAGACCGGCTGGCCGAGCATCGCGGCCTCGGCCTCGATGCCGCCCACGCCCCAGCCCAGGACGCCGATGCCGTTGACCATGGTGGTGTGCGAGTCGGTGCCGACGCACGTGTCGGGGTAGGCCAGCAGCTCGCCGTCGACCTCACGCGTGAACGCGACGCGAGCGAGGTGCTCGATGTTGACCTGGTGCACGATGCCGGTGCCCGGAGGGACGACCTTGAAGTCGTCGAACGCACCCTGGCCCCAGCGCAGGAACTGGTAGCGCTCGCGGTTGCGCTCGTACTCGATCTCGACGTTCTTCTCGAACGCCTCGGGCGTGCCGAAGACGTCGGCGATGACGGAGTGGTCGATGACCATCTCGGCCGGCGCGAGCGGGTTGATCTTGGTGGCGTCGCCACCGAGGTCGGCCATGGCCTCACGCATCGTGGCCAGGTCGACGACACACGGGACCCCGGTGAAGTCCTGCATGATCACGCGCGCCGGCGTGAACTGGATCTCCTTGTCGGGCTCGGCGTCGGCGTCCCAGCCGGCGAGCGCCTTGATGTCGTCCGCGGTGATGTCCGCGCCGTCCTCGGTGCGCAGGAGGTTCTCCAGCAGCACCTTGAGGGAGTAGGGCAGGCTCGCGACGTCGAGACCGTCACCGGTCACCGCGTCGAGCCGGTAGATGCCGTAGGACTTGCCGTCCACGTCCAAGGTGCTCTTCGCACCGAAGCTGTTCACGCTGGCCATCCGCGTTGTCTCCTCGTCGACTCATCGGTCGGGATTGGTCCCTGTCGCCCATCCTGCCGCCGCGTCGGGCGGCGTGGGAAGTGAGGCGAACCTTATCCCTGTCATTACCCGGAAAGATTTATCTTGACGTCAAGATAACACAGCGGTGTGCACGTCGAGCGAGGAGTGGAACGGATCGCCCGGCTCACCGAACGGGCCGTAGACGACGAGCTCCCCGAACCCCAGCTCCTCCGCGCGCCCGATGGCGTCCTCGTACGCCGGAACGCCGACCGTCGGCTTGACCGTGCCGAAGCCGAGCAGGAGCGAGCGACGTACGGACGCGGGGTCGCGCCCGACGTCCGCACACGCCTGCTCGAACCGGTCGACCTGCTCCCCCACGAGCCGCCAGTAGGCCCCGGCGTCGAGGGTGGTCGAGCCGGGTCCGCCGTACGTGTTCCAGCCGTCGGCGTGCGTGGCCGCGAGCCGCAGCGCCTTGGGTCCGTGCGCGGCCAGCATCAGGAACGGCGCCTCGGTGCCCTCGGGCAGCGCGATCGTCTCCAGGCCCGAGAACGAACGGGTCGCGCCCTGCCACTGCGTGGCACCGGCCAGCACCGCGCGCATGCCGACCACCACGTCGGCCAGCCGCTGCGACATCTGGGCGGGCGTGACGACCTCGTCGCGGTCGGCCATCGCGCAGAACGGCGCGCCCGCTCCCAGGCCCAGCACCAGGCGCCCGCCCGAGACGTCCTGGACCGTCACGGCGCGGCGAGCCAGGGAGACCGGGCTGTGCAGCGTCGCCGAGGCGACCAGGGTGCCGAGCTCCATCCGCGTCGTGACGCCGGCTGCGGCGGCGAGCGTGGAGAACGCCTCGGCCAGCCACCCGCCTGCCGCCGTCGGATGGGTCAGGTGGTCGTAGACGTACGCGACGTCGTACCCGATCTCCTCCATCAGCCGGAAGTCGTCGGCCAGCTGTCGCCAGGGCCGGACGGGCGTGATCACCACTCCGTGTCGCATGGCCCCATCCTGCTCCTGGCCTGCTGGCAGGCAAGGCGGGGACTCAGACGGGAAGGGCCGGGTCCGCGAACTGGGTCCGGTAGAGCTCGCGGTAGCGCCCGCCGGCGGCGATCAGCTCGTCGTGGGTGCCCCGCTCGACGATCCGGCCGCCCTCGACCACGAGGATCACGTCCGCGGCGCGGATCGTGGAGAGCCGGTGCGCGATGACCAGTGCCGTGCGCCCGTCGAGCGCCTCGTCGAGGGCCGCCTGGACGGCAGCCTCCGAGGTCGAGTCGAGCGACGCCGTCGCCTCGTCGAGGATCACGACGCGGGGCTGCTTGAGCAGCAGGCGGGCGATCGTCAGCCGCTGCCGCTCGCCGCCCGAGAGCCGGTAGCCGCGCTCCCCCACGACCGTTCCGAGCCCGTCGGGGAGGCTGCGCACCATGTCCGCCAGCCGCGCCCGGGTCAGCGCGTCCCACAGGTTGTCCTCGGTCGCCTCGGGTCGCGCCAGCAGCAGGTTCCCGCGGATCGAGTCGTGGAAGAGGTGGCCGTCCTGGGTCACCATCCCGACCGTGGCGCGGATCGACTCCGCCGTCAGGTCGCGTACGTCGACGCCGGCCAGCCGCACGGCGCCGGCATCGACGTCGTACAAGCGCGAGACCAGCTGCGCGATGGTCGACTTGCCGGCGCCCGACGAGCCGACGAGGGCGATCACCTGGCCGGGCTCGGCGCGCAGCGAGATGCCGTGCAGCACCTCCTCGCCGCCGCGGGTGTCGAGGGTGGCGACGGCCTCGAGGGATGCCAGCGAGACCTTGTCGGCGCTCGGGTAGGCGAAGTGGACGTCGTCGAGCTCGACCTCGACCGGGCCCTCCGGAACCGTGCGCGCGTCGGGGCTGTCCTGGATCAGCGGCTCGAGGTCGAGGACCTCGAAGACCCGCTCGAAGCTGACCAGCGCACTCATCACGTCCACCCGCGCGCTCGCCAGCGCCGTCAGCGGTGCGTAGAGCTGGGTGAGCAGCAGCGACAGCGCGACCACGTCGCCCGCGTCGAGCGAGCCGTCGATGGCCAGGGACCCGCCGACGCCGTACACGACCGCGATGGCGAGCGCCGAGACGAGCGTCAGCGCGGTGACGAAGGTGGTCTGCACCATCGCCGTACGCACGCCGATCTCGGCCACCCGCTCGGCTCGGCTCGCGAACTCCACCGACTCCTGCTGCGGCCGGCCGAAGAGCTTGACCAGGGTCGCGCCCGGCGCGGAGAACCGCTCGGTCATCTGGTCGCCCATCGCGGCGTTGTGGCCGGCGGCCTCGCGCTGGATGCCGGCCAAGCGGCTGCCCATCCGGCGGGCGGGGACGACGAACACCGGCAGCATCACCAGTGCCAGCAGCGTGACCTGCCACGAGATCCCGAGCATCACGACGAGCGTGAGCACCAGGGAGACTAGGTTGGCGACGACACCGGAGAGCGTCGAGCTGAACGCACGCTGGGCACCGATGACGTCGTTGTTGAGCCGGCTGACCAGGGCGCCGGTCCGGGTGCGGCTGAAGAATGCGATCGGCATCCGCTGGACGTGGTCGAAGACGCTGGTGCGGAGGTCCAGGATCAGCCCCTCGCCGATCCTGGCCGAGAGCAGACGCGAGGTCAGGCCCATCGCGGCGCTGGCCACGGCCAGGCCGGCGATGACCAGGGCGAGGATGACGACGGTACGTCGCTGGTCGCCCTCGACGATCGCGTTGACCACCTTGCCGGCCAGGACCGGGGTCGCCACCGCCAGACCAGCGGTCAGCACGCTCAGCACGACGAAGCCGATCAGCTTGCGCCGGTGCGGGCGGGCGAAGCGCAGGATCCGCGCCGCCGTGGCCCGGTTGAACGCCCGTCGCTCGTCCGGCCCGTGCATGCTCCGGTAGACCTGGTTCCAGGCGATCTGCTCCATGCTCACATCAGCACAACCCGCTCAGCTCGAAACCATTCCCGCACGGTCAGGACGACGTGCGGGTGACGCGTACGTCGGCCCAGCCCGACTCCCCGTCGCCGGGGTAGATCCTCAGGACGGTCACGGTCAGGCCCGCGACCTGCATGGTGTCGCCCTTGGCGTACCAACCCTGCACCGCATTGCCCGACGGCCGTGGACCGGACGGGTTCGGGATGGCGCTCAGGCTCACCTCGAAGCCGTCGCCGACCTTCCGGATGCCCTGGGTGAAGATGAAGAGCCCGGTGCCGTCGACGGTGATGTTGGCCGGGTGGTTCGCCTGCCCCTGGCCGAAGTCCAGCGGCGAGGCCCGCACCTCGCCCGGGCCGCCGTGGAAGTCGGGCGGGCCACCGCAGGCGGCGAGCAGCCCCACCGTCAGCCCGATCACGAGGACGACACGGACCCGACCCAGCAGACGACGCAGCACAGGACTGATTGTCCCAGGCGGGTCCACGGACGATGCGGTCAGGCCGTCCCATCGCGCCGGACGGCACCGACACCGCCATCGCCACCACTTCGACTGGAAGGTCGCAGCGCGAGGCCCGGATTCGGACCACTCGGCGTCGAGCTTGTCGTCGGAATGGTCCGGGGCGTCAGCGGGCCAGCTCGAGCAGCGCCACGCACTCGACGTGGCTGGTCATCGGGAAGAGGTCGAAGGCGCGCAGGCTGACGAGGCGATAGCCGTGCTCGGCGAAGATCGCGACGTCGCGCGCGAGGGCGGCGGGGTCGCAGGCGACGTACGCCACGGCACGGGGAGTACGCCGGACGACCTGGTCGATGACCTTGCGCTTGGCCCCCTCACGGGGCGGGTCGAGCACCACGACGTCGTAGTGCTCCTCGCGGTGCTCGTCGCGGATGGACAGGACCGAGGCCACGTCGCCGGGGACGGCCTCGATGCCGGGCACGTTGATCTTCGACAGGTCCGACGCCGCACGGTCGCCCTCGACGGCCAGCACCCGCTCGGGCGAGCCGACCGCGTCGGCGAGGAACGCGCTGAACAGGCCGACGCCGGCGTAGAGGTCCATCGCGGACTCCCCCGGCTGCGGCTTCAGGAGGTCGAGGACGGTGGCGACCAGGACCTCGGGCGCGCCCGGGTGCACCTGCCAGAAGCCGTCGCCGGCGACCTGGAACTCCCGCCCGCGCACGTCGTACGCCGGTCCGGCGGGCGCCTCGAGCAGGCACTCGTCGACCGGGACCACGTCGTGGGAGCGGTGCTTGCGCATGCCGCGACCGCCGTCGGGCAGTGGGACGTAGCGCTGGCGGGTGCGCCACCGGAGGCCGTCGGTGTCGCCCGGAACGGCCTCGACCACGACGTCGAGATCGAGGCCCGCGAGCCGCGAGAGCTGCTCGCGCACGACGGCCGCCTTCAGCGATCGCTGGGCGGGAAGGGCCACGTGCTGGAAGTCGCAGCCACCGCACAGACCGGGGCCGGCGTACCGGCACGGAGCCTCCACCCGGTCGGCGGACGGCTCGAGCACCGAGACGGCGTCCCCGCGCCAGAACCGGTCGCCCTCGGTGCCCTCGGTCAGCTCGACGACGACCCGCTCCCCCGGCAGCGCGTGGCGGACGAAGACCACCCGGGTCTCCTCGGACCCGTCAGCGGCGGTCGACCCGGTCGAGACCCGGGCGACGCAGTGGCCGCCGTGGGCGACCGGACCGACGACGACCTCGAAGCGCCGACCGACGACGGACTCGCCCCGCGCCTGCCGCTCACGGGGGCGGCGCGTGGACCGGCGGGCAGGACGGCGCGTCAACGCCGGGCCCGACCGCTGCGCAGGTCGCCGGGGCGCACGCGACGCTCCTCCTGCTCGGCCCGCTCGAGACCGACCTTGGAGGACTGGAGCTGGTAGGGAACCGAGGTGACCATGACGCCGGGCGTGAAGAGCAGTCGTCCCTTGATCCGCAGCGCGGTCTGGTTGTGCAGCAGGTGCTCCCACCAGCGACCGACGACGTACTCGGGGATGTAGACCGCGATCACGCTGCGCGGGCTCTCGCGGCGGATGGAGCGGACGTAGTCGATGATCGGCTTGACGACCTCGCGGTAGGGCGAGTCGAGCAGCTTGAGCGGGATCCCCATGTTGCGGATCTCCCAGTCCTCCATCAGCCGCTTGGTGTCGTCGGCGTCGACCGAGACGTAGAGGCCCTCGAGCGTGTTGGGCCGGGTCGCCTGTGCGAAGGCCAGCGCACGCAGCGTCGGCTTGTGCAGCTTGGCGACGAGCACGACCGCATGGACCCGGGTCGGCATGACCTTGTCCTGGTCGTCGGCGGCGAGCTCACGGTTGACGTTGTCGTAGTGGCGCTTGATGGCGGCCATCAGCATCCAGAAGAAGGCCATCGCCAGGATCGCGATCCACGCACCGGCGAGGAACTTGGTGATGAGCACGACGACGAACACGGCGGCGGTCATGGTGAGGCCACAGGCGTTGATGATGCGCGAGCGCTGCATCCGCCGTCGTACGGCGGGATCGCTCTCGCTCTTCAGCCCGCGCGTCCAGTGCCGGATCATGCCGAGCTGGCTGAGGTTGAAGGAGACGAAGACGCCCACGATGTAGAGCTGGATCAGCCTGGTCGTCTGCGCCTCGAAGGCCACGATCAGCACGATCGCCATCACGGCCAGGAACAGGATGCCGTTGCTGAACGCGAGCCGGTCACCGCGCGAGCCGAAGGCGCGCGGCATGTAGCCGTCCTGGGCGAGGATCGACCCGAGCACCGGGAAGCCGTTGAACGCGGTGTTCGCTGCCAGCACCAGGATCAGGCCGGTCACCGCGACGATGAAGTAGAAGCCCGGCGGGAAGTCCGAGAACAGCGCCTTGGCGATCTGGGCGATGACGGCGTCCTGCACGGTGCCGTCACCGAGCGGCTTGCCGTTGACCGTCAGGCGGTGCATCTCGTCGGGGTCGACGTAGCGCAGCCCCATCCGCTGGGCCAGCACGATGATCATCATCATCATCGTCACCGCGATCGCGCCGAGCAGCATGAGCGTGGTCGCGGCGTTCTTGCTCTTGGGCTTGCGGAAGGCAGGCACGCCGTTGCTGATCGCCTCGACACCGGTCAGCGCGGCACAGCCGGAGGAGAACGCCCGCATCAGCAGGAAGACCAGGGCGATGCCGCCGAGGTCGCCGGCGCCGCCGTGCGAGGGGACGATGTCGTACTTGGAGCTCTCGACGTGCGGCAGCGTGTGCGTGAACAGCTTGAACAGCCCGAAGGCGCCCATGCCGATGATGCCGGCCATGAAGGCGTACGTCGGGATCGCGAACGCCGTGCCCGCCTCGCGGATGCCGCGCAGGTTCATGGCGGTCAGGACCACCACGAGCCCGACCGCGAGCAGCTCGACGTGGTCGTGCAGCGCCGGCACCAGGGCGCCCGCGTAGTTCGCGCCCGACGAGATCGACACGGCGACCGTCAGCACGTAGTCGACCAGCAGGGCTGCGGCGACCGTGAGGCCGGCGTACGGGCCGAGGTTGACGGTGGCCACCTCGTAGTCGCCACCGCCGGACGGGTAGGCGTGCACGTTCTGGCGGTACGACGCGATGACCGCGAGCATCACGAGCGCGACCATGATCGCGATCTTCCAGCTGAAGGCGTAGGCGCTCAGGCCCGCGACCGAGAGCATGATGAAGACCTCGTCCGGCGCGTACGCCACCGAGGACAGCGCGTCGCTGGCGAACACCGGCAGCGCGATGCGCTTCGGCAGCAAGGTCTCACCCAGCTGAGCGCTGCGGAGCTTGCGGCCGAGCACTACTCGCTTGGAAAGATCGCCGACACCCACGGGCGGCACCCTACGGCACCCCCTACGGCCGCGGATGGCCTAGGTTGAAGCCGTGCACGTCGTGATCATGGGCTGCGGCCGCGTCGGCTCGACGCTCGCGCGCAGCCTCGAGGACCGCAACCACACCGTGGCCATCATCGACACCGAGCCGGACGCGTTCCGCCGCCTCGGTCCCGGCTTCAACGGCGACAAGATCGCCGGGGTCGGGTTCGACCAGGAGGTGCTCGAGAAGGCCGGCATCCGCCGCGCTGACGCCTTCGCCGCCGTGTCGAGCGGCGACAACTCCAACATCATCGCCGCGCGCGTCGCCCGCGAGACGTTCGGGATCTCCTCGGTCGTCGCCCGCATCTACGACCCGGGCCGCGCCGAGGTCTACCAGCGCCTCGGCATCACCACCGTCGCCACGGTCAAGTGGACCGCCGACCAGGTCCTGCGCCGGCTGCTGCCGGCCGGTGCCGAGCCGGACTTCCGGGACCCGTCGGGCACCATCCGGGTCGACCACATCATGGTTCCCGAGCCCTGGATCGGTCAGCTGATGATCGACCTGCAGATCAAGTCCGGCAGCCGCATCGCCTGGATCGACCGGCTCGGCGAGGGCATGCTGCCCACCCGCGAGACCAAGATCCAGGAGGGCGACATGCTGCACCTGGTGATGCGCGAGGCGGACGCTTCCAGCGTGTACGCCGTGCTCGAGAACGGCCCGGAGGACCACTGACATGCGTGTAGCCATCGCCGGAGCCGGCGCCGTCGGCCGCTCCATCGCCCGCGAGCTGATCACCAACGGCCACGACGTCCTGCTCATCGACAAGTCGCCGACCTCGATCCGTCCCGAGCGGGTGCCCGCCGCTGAGTGGCTGCTGGCCGACTCGTGCGAGCTCTCGTCCCTGGAGGAGGCCCACCTCGAGCACTGCGACGTGGTCATCGCCGCCACCGGAGACGACAAGGTCAACCTGGTCACCGCCCTGCTGGCCAAGACCGAGTTCGGCGTCCCGCGCACCGTCGGCCGGGTCAACCACCCGAACAACGAGTGGCTGTTCACCGAGGCCTGGGGCGTCGACGTCAGCGTCTCGACCCCGCGCATCATGTCCGCGCTCGTCGAGGAGGCCGTCAGCGTCGGCGACCTCGTGCGGCTCTTCGAGTTCCGCAAGGGCAACGCCAACCTCGTCGAGATGACGCTGCCCGCGGACTCGCCGTACATCGGCAAGCCCAGCGGCAGCATCCCGCTGCCCGACAACTGTGCGCTCGTGACGATCCTGCGCGACGGCCAGGTCTACGCCCCCACGCCTGACCAACCGGTCGAGTCGGGCGACGAGCTGCTCTTCGTCGTACCGGCCGAGGCCGAGGACGCCCTGGAGAGCCTGCTCGCACCGGGCAGCCACCCCGAGGCTTAGACCTCCAACGGCGTCGCGTTGCGGCCGAGCAGCCAGATCATGGCCGCCCAGCTGCCGATGCGCAGCGCCCAGCCGAGGCCGAGCCGCAGCACCGCGATGATGCTGACGGCGGTGCTGGTGCTGATCGCGCCCTGGTGCCCCATCACCCAGACGGGCCCCTGGAGCGCCACGCCGACCGCGCCGGGCAGCAGCATCACCCAGGTGAGCCGGCTGCAGAGCTTCACGACCTGCGGGTTGGCGTGCCAGCCGACAGGGTCCTCGGTGGCCGCGCCGAGCATGAAGCCGAGCATCGGCCAGCGGACGAGGCAGCTGATGCCCAGGACGATCGAGTAGCCGAGGCTGATCAGGATCCCGGGCAGGAAGTAGGCGAGCGCCTGGTCGTTGGCGTCTCCCCCGCTGCCGGCCGCCATCCGGACGAAGATCCAGCCGATGAAGATGCTGAACAGCGCGTTGAAGACGTACTGCGTCGGACCCTTCTGGACCAGGCGTACGGCGAGCGCGCCGACTGCCATCACCAGGCTCGCGACCAACGCGATCTTGAGGTCCTTGGTCGGCAGCCACACGAGCGTGAACACCAGCCCCGGGATCGCGGCCTCGAGGATCCCGCGGCGGCCACCCAGCGAGTCGGCGAGCTGCTTGCGGACCAGCGCCTCGACGGTGTCCACGCCGACGTGGGGGTGCTCGTGCGCCACCGACTCGTCCGTCACCGCGCGCGCCCTCACAGGTCCGACAGCTTCGTTCGGGCGACCGCGGCCTCAGAGCGACAGGCCGCTGTCATCTGCCGCGTCGAGGCGGCCGCGCGCGCCCTCACAGGAGCTCGTAGCGCGGGTTGTAGATGATCCGCACGCCGTCGTACCGGCCGATCCGCCCCTGCACCTCGATGGAGCAGCCCGGCTCGATGCCGGCGATCCGACGCCGGCCGAGCCACACGACGGTCAGCGCGTCGCTGCCGTCGAAGAGGTCGGCCTCGAGGGCGGGAACGCCGCCGCGAGGGCGCAGCGTCACGGTCCGCAGGGTGCCGCGCAGGCGCACCTGCTCACGGTCGGGAGCCTCGGAGATGCAGATGACGCCGGCGTCGCTGATCGCCTTGCGCAGGTCGCGGGCGTCGATCTCCATGGTGTTGGCCCACTTGCTCAGCGAGCGGAGCACTCCCTTGCGCGGCATGTCAGGACTCGACCTGCTGCAGGCCCTCGGGCAGCTTCAGCTCGAGCGGCTCGCCGACGGGGAGCGCTTGCGCGCCACGGCGTACGGCGGTCTGGGCGAGTGCCTCGTCCCAGGCCTCGATCGCCTCGGGAGCCACGGCGGCGGCGCCGGTGAACGTCGCCCGCAGGAACCAGCGCGAGCCGTTGATGCCGACGACGCGGGCGGTCTGACGGGCCGCGGTGCCGTCGGCCTGCTGGTTGACGACCTCGCAGAGCAGCTCGGTGCCGAACCGGCCCTCCTGCTCGGTCACGTTGCCACCGAGACGGGTGGTCTCGGCGGCGATCTGCGGCAGGATCTCGCTCCACAGGTCGCCGTTGCGGGGCGCCGCGAACGCGCGCAGGTCGACCTCGGCGTCCTCGCCGGCCAGCTGCACACCGCGGACCTCGCCGGTCTGCTCGTCGAAGGCCACCCGCAGGTCGCGGCCGATGAACGGCGCGATCAGCAGGGAGCCGAGGTCGATCCGCTCCACGTCGTCCTCGGGCAGCGCCTCGGCGTCGTAGGGGCCTGCGGCCCGCGTCTCGTCACTCGTCACTTCGTCGTCTCCCGATGGTCCTGGGCCGGCGTGCTGCCGACCCCAGTAGAACCGTAACCGCCCGCACCACGAATGCTGTCCGGAAGGTCGTCGACGGCGACGAAGAGGGCGCGCTCGAACCGCTGGACGACCAGCTGCGCGACCCGGTCACCGCGGTTGAGCGTGATCGCCTCGACCGGGTCGTGGTTGATCAGCAGCACCTTGATCTCGCCGCGATAACCGGCGTCGACGGTGCCGGGCGTGTTCACGATGGAGAGACCGTGCTTGGCGGCCAGCCCGGAGCGGGGGTGGATCAGCGCGACGTACCCCTCGGGCAGCGCGATCGCGATGCCGGTCGGGACCAGCGCACGCTCCCCCGGCGCGATCGTGACGTCGACGGTCGTCACCAGATCGGCGCCGGCGTCGCCGGGATGGGCGTACGCCGGGAGCGGCAGCCCCTGGTCGAGGCGGCGTACGGCGATCTCCAGATCGTGCGGCGGAACAGCTGTGGACGACACGAGACGGAACCCTAACCGTCGGCGCCCACAGCGCGGATGGGAGCATTCTCCCCGTGAGCAGCGCGCCCGGCACCTACCACGAGCGGCTCGGCGTACCGCTCCGCTGGTGGGCCCAGGGAACGATGGCCGTCGCCATCCTCTGGTTGACCATCGTCGTGGCCATCCCGGGTCCGACCGCGTGGATCGCCACCGCCCTCGCATTCGTCCTGATCGGCGCCTGCCTCTGGTGGTACGGCGATGCCCGCGTCATCGTCGCCGACGGCTGGTTCCACGCGGGGCGCGCCAAGATCGAGACGTCGTACGTCGGATCCGTGACGGCTCTCGATGCCCAGCAGACGCGCGACGTGGCCGGCCGCGATGCCGACGTCCGCGCCTTCTTGATGCTGCGGCCCTACCTCAAGCGCGCGGTCAAGGTCGAGATCCTCGACCCGGCCGACCCGACGCCGTACTGGCTGGTCAGCTCGCGCCACGCGGACGCGCTCGCGCAGGCGCTGACCGCCGCCCGTCCGCAGGGCTGACGCTCGACCCGCACCTCGCCGGATGCCATAGGCTCCCGGTATGGGCAAGAAGAACAAGGCAAAGGGCGAGAGCTCCAAGGTCTGGTCCCTGATGGCGCTCGTCGCAGGGCTGGGCGGCGCGACCGTCGCCAAGAAGGGTCTCAACGCCGGTTGGAAGGCCGCGACCGGCAAGCAGCCCCCCGAGAACCCGGCCGATCCCGACGTCCAGATCGCCGAGGCCGTCGCCTGGGCTGCCGCCAGCGGCACGATCGTCGCGCTGGTGAAGATGGTCGCCCAGCGCCGTGCCGCCAACTACTACGTGAAGTCCACCGGTCAGCTGCCGCCGCCGCTGCGCAAGGACGCCTGACCGTCGAAAACGAAGAACCGGGCGAGCCGTGATCGGCTCGCCCGGTTCTGACGTTTTCACGCGCAGTCGCGGCAGATCATCTTCTTCGGATCGGCCAGCTGCGAACGGTGGTGCACCAGGAAGCAGCTCATGCAGGTGAACTCGTCCTCCTGCTTGGGCTTCACCTCGATGGCGAGCTCCTCGTTGGACAGGTCGGCGCCCGGAAGCTCGAAAGCCTCAGCAGCCTCGACCTCGTCCTCGTCGACCTTGCCCGAGTTCTTGTCGTGGCGGCGCGCCTTGAGCTCTTCGATGCTCTCCTCGGACTGCTCGTCCTCGTTCTTGCGCGGTGCGTCGTAATCGGTCGCCATGACAGATCCTCTTCTCCTCAGCTGTGTGGACTGACCCCTCAGCGCGGCAGATTGTGCACCATCTGTGGTTGCACCGCGACACCGGTACCCCAAGCACCGTGTCGCTCCCTGCCGAACAGCGTGTGCGCGCAGGCTATTCCCGGGCGAAGCCGGCCGCGTGAACGGCCTGCAACAGCTCGGCGAATCCGTGAGCGGGACCACAGACGACGAGGTCGCCGCCACCCGCCCCGACGGTGATCTCGAGGCGGGCGCCCGCGAGTCGTGCGATCAGCCCGCCGGCGGCGTGGTCCCACAGGTTGATGCCCTCCTCGACGTACGCGTCGGCGGATCCCTCGGCGAGGTGGCACAGCTCCAGCGCGCACGATCCGTGTCGCCGGATGTCGCGCACCTGCGGCAGCAACCGGGCGACGGCCGCCCCCTGGATCGCGCGCACCTCGGCGCTGTAGGAGAACCCGGTGAGGACCAGCCGCTGGGCCAGCGGCACCGGAGGACGTACGCCGAGCGGCGTGCCCTCGCGCGTGGGCACACCGGTCTCGGTGTCACCGGCGTACAGGCGGCCGTTGGCGACGTCCAGCACGACGCCGGCCACGACCTCGCCGTCGACCTCGGCGGCGATCGAGACGGAGTACTCCCGCAGGCCGTAGAGGAAGTTCACGGTGCCGTCGATCGGGTCGACGATCCAGCGCACGCCCGTCGTGCCCGGGTGGTCGTCGCCCTCCTCGCCCAGGATCGCGTCGTCGGGACGGGCCGCCAGGAGCCGCTCGCGGATCAGCTCCTCGGCCTCACGATCCGCGACGGTCACGACGTCGACGGAGCTGGACTTGGTCGCTGCCACACCGACGCTGCCGGCGTACGACTCGATGAGGGTGCCTGCCTCCCGCGCGACCGCCTCGGCGAGCTCCCGCAGCGCGACCGGCGAGACGCTCATGCGCGCGGGAGGCAGCAGCCGGCGCCGCAGCACTTCTCGGCGACCGCGCGGCCGACGACGAGCTCGCGGAGCGCCGCCACGAAGGAGCGGTGAGTGCCAGGAGTGCCGGCCCTAACGGCGGTGATGCCCAGCCGCTCGGCGGTGGCGAGGGCCTCGGTGTCGAGGTCGTAGACGACCTCCATGTGGTCGGAGACGAAGCCGATCGGCACGATCACGACCGCCTTGACGCCTTCGGCCGCGAGCGCCTCGAGGTGGTCGTTGACGTCGGGCTCGAGCCACGGCGTACGGGGGGAACCGGAGCGGGAGCAGTAGGCGAGGTCGGAGATGTGGGCCCCACCCACCTCCCGCCACACGGCGAAGCTGATCTTCTGCGCGATCTCCTCGTGCTGGGCGACGTACGCCCCGCCGTCGGGTCCGCTCTCGTCGTTCATCGCGGTCGGGATCGAGTGGGTCACCATCACGAGGCGCGCGTCGTGGCGCAGGTCGTCGGGCAGCTGCTCGAGGGCGTCCATCGTGCGCTGCGCGAACGCGTCGACGAAGCCCGGGTGGTCGAAGTACGGGCGGATCTTCTCGAGCACCGGAGCGCCTGGCACCGCCGCGACCGCAGCCTCGATGTTGCCGAGGTACTGCCGGCAGCTCGACCACGACGAGTACGCGCTCGTCGTCACGACCGCCGCGCGCTTGATCCCGTCCGCGGCCATCTGCGCGATGGTGTCGGCCGCGTAGGGCGCCCAGTTGCGGTTGCCCCAGTACACCGGCAGGTGGATGCCGTTGTCGGCCAGGTCGGTCTCGAGGGCCGCGATCAGCGCCCGGTTCTGGTCGTTGATCGGGCTCTTCCCGCCGAACAGGAAGTAGTGCTCCCCCACCTGCTCGAGCCGCTCGCGCGGGATGCCGCGGCCCCGCGTCACGTTCTCCAGGAACGGGACGACGTCCTCGGGACCCTCGGGCCCACCGAAGGACAGCAGCAGGATCGCGTCGTACGGCGGAGCGGCGTTCACGGCTCCATCGTAGGGAGGGCCGAACGCCGCCAGATCACCACCGCCGACCTCACTCACGTGTGAGTGAGGTCGGCGGAGCCATCGCTCTCAGCCGGCAGGCGGAGCCTGCGGACAAGGCTCGAGGTCCGGCACAGCGTCGACGACGTCGGTCGCGCGCTTGATCGTGCGCGCCCAGGCGCCGGGTGCGACATCGGTTCGCTGCTCGAGGAGGACCGAGGTCCGCGGGTCGAAGAACGCGGATTCGTGCCCATAGGTCACCTTGACGGCCGCCCGGCCGAGATCGTCGCGGGAGTCCGCATCCACCGCGACGCCATCGCTGGCCGCCAGCATGCGCAACGTCGCGGCCCGCAGTGCGGGGCTCGCGAGACCCGACCAGAGCAGGTCCTCGGCCGCCCCGAAGTGGTTAGTGGTCCCGCGGTTGTCGCCCGAGGGGCGGCCATCGAGGTACGCCGCCAGCGCAGCCGGTTCCGTCGGCAGCTCGGCGAGCTCTGCGGAGGTCATGTCGTAGTAGCTGTCCGTGGCGGGCGCGGGCGCGGGGAACCTCGCGAGACACGACCGCTGCCCGCGCTGCGGGACCGAGTAGGTCCACGTGGTGCCCTCGGGGGCCGTCCAGGTGTGGGACTCCTTCCGGTAGAAGTGGCCGGCGCCGGTGCGGTTCTCCCCCATCGTCATGAACGCGGCGGTCTCCTCGGTCACCAGGTCGACGTACGCCAGCTGGTGCGGGCCCACCGTCGCCCCCTGATCGCCGGCGGTGACCGCAAGCCCGCGCAGCACGGAGGCCGCGGACGGCGAGGGACCTCCCGGGCTGCCGGCCGGCAGCACCGCACCGGCGACGACGGTCGCCGCGGCAACGGCCAGGCCACCCGCCGCGAGCCAGCGAGAACGCCTCCGCGGATGAACGATCCCGTCGAGAACCGGTTCGCGAGCGGCATCCCACTCGTCGCGGACCGCGTCGCCGGGCCGCAGCGCGACCAGCTTCTCCATGACTTCCAGCTCATTCATCGCACACCTCGGATCTCTCGTGGACGGCCCGCTCGCGCGGCTTCCTCCTGATCGACATCAGCCGCATCGACGGCAGCCATGAGCCGCGCCCGAGCACGGGACAGGCGCACCTCGAACGCACGCTGGTTGCACCCCACGACCTCCGCTGCCTGAGCATTGGTCAGCCCGTCCCAGGCGACGAGCAGGAGGGCCTCGCGGTCCGCCTCGCTGAGGACGGCCAGCGCCCCCAGCATCTGCTCGCGCTCCACCGCCACCTGCTCGGGGCCACCGCTCGGCGCCGCCACCTGGTCGAGCTGGCCAACGATGTCAATGCGCTCGGTCGCGCGCCGGGACCGACGTTGTCGGTCTGAGAGGACGTTCCGCGCCACCACCAACAGCCAGGGCAGCGGGTCCTCCGGCACGTCGGCGAACCGCCGCCACGCGATGAGGAAGGTCTCGGCCACCACGTCCTCGGCCAACGACGGATCAGCCCGCCGGCGTACCGATGCGTAGATCCTCGGCGACAGGTCCTCGAACCAGAGGGAGAACGTGTCGGACGGCTTGCTGCTCACACTCGGTAATGGTGCGGCAGGACGCGTTCTCACACCGGCGGACCGAGAAAGTCCTACCAGCGCCCGTTGTCGATCAGCCCGCGCGAGCCGGGCGCGATCACGTTGAAGAGCCGCATCGACCCCCGCCGGCCCGCCGGGGCCGTCGAGTCCGGGTAGAACGAGATCACCGACACCGCCGCCGGCGAGAGCTCCATCGCGAACAGCGCCTCGAGCTCCGCACCGACCGCGTGCGCGACCAGCGTCTTGATCGGGGTGACGTGGGAGACCACGAGCACCGTGCGGCCGGAGTAGGCCTCCAGGACGCGCTCCAGGCCCGCCAGGACCCGCGCCTGCACGTCACGGAAGCTCTCTCCGCCGGGCGGGGGTACGTCGATGCTGCCGAGCCAGGACTCGAACTCGGTGCCGTACTGCTCAGCGACCTCGCCGAAGGTCAGCCCGTCCCACTCGCCGAACTCCATCTCGGCGAAGCCGGGCTCCTCGACGACCTCCAGCCCGAGAATCGCGGCCGCGATCTCGGCGGACTCGCGGGTACGGCGTACGGGCGAGGCGACCGCGACCGCGATCTGGTCGCCGATCTGACCGAGCCACTCGGCGGCCTCGGCGATCTGGGCGCGCCCCTCCTCGGACAGCGGCGGGTTGTCGCCGCCGAGCCCGCTGGAGAAGCGCTTGCTGGTCGTGTGGGTGGTGACGCCGTGGCGCAGCAGCACCAGCGTGGTCGGCGCACCCAGCACCGCGACGCTCGGCGGGGCGCCGGGCGTCGCCAGCTCCTCAGCCTCGGCCTGGGCTTCGATCTCCTCCTCGAGGGAGGCACCCGGGACGGTGACCCCGTCGCGCAGCCCGTCGAGCGCCTCGTTGGCGAGCCGGTCGGCGTAGGAGTTCTGCTCCCGCGGGATCCAGGAGTACGTCGTCCCGATCGGCGCGAGCGCCAACGCCTCGGCCGCGAGCGGCACCATGGCGGGGTGCTTGATCTTCCAGCGCCCCGACATCTGCTCGACGACGAGCTTGGAGTCCATCCGTACGGCGACCTCGGCCTCGGGAGCGATCGAGGCGGCCAGGCGCAGGCCGGCGATCAGCCCGCGGTACTCGGCCACGTTGTTGGTCGCGATGCCGATGGTGGAGCCGTCCTCGGCCAGCACCTCACCCGTCGACGCGTCCATCAGCACGGCGCCGTACGCCGCCGGCCCGGGGTTGCCCCGCGAGCCCCCGTCGGCCTCGATGACGACCTTCATCGCAGATCGAACCTGCCTTCCGGTGGTCGAGACCTACAGACCGCTCTCGTCGGTGCGGACCAGGATCCGCATGCACTCCTCGCAGCGCACGATCTCGTCGGCGTCCTTCATCCGGATCGCGGAGAGCGCGGCCGGGTCGAGGGTCAGCATGCAGCCGCCGCACTGACGCGCGCGCAGGAGCGCCGCACCGATGCCGGTCTTCTCGCGGATCCGCTCGTAGAGCGCGAGCAGGTCGGCGGGAACCTGCTCGGCGATCGGGCCGCGCTTGCTGGTGGCGACCGAGAGATCGGCCTTGAGGTCGCCGGCACGGTCATCGCGGCTCGCCTCGAGCTCGGCGATCCGGGCATCGATCTCGGCGAGGTCGGAGGTGAGCTTGGCGAGGCCGGTCTGGGCGGTCTCGAGCTGCTCCATGACCTCGAGCTCCTCGTCCTCGAGGACGCTGATCCGACGCTCGAGGGTGGCCATCTCGTGCTGCATGCGCTCGATGTCCTTGGGGTTGCCGATCTGACCGGCGTCGATGCGGTCCTGGTCGCGCTTGCGGCGCGCCTTGACCTGCTCGACGTCGGCATCGGCCTTGGCCTGGACCCCGGCCAGGTCGTCGACGACGATCTGCTGGTCGCGCACCCAGCCGTCGGTCTCGGCACGGCGGGCGGTGAGCTCGGCGAGCTCCGCGGCCTCGGCGGGGTGGGTCAGCTGGTGCCGCAGCTGGTCGACCTGACGGTCGATCTGCTGCAGGTCCAACAAGGTCAGCTGCGCGCTCGGGTCCGCCTTCATGTCGCCATTGTCCAGGGGTCCGTGCTGAGGGCGCTCACCCGGGTCTCGACGTCGTCGCCCAGGACCTCGGCGAGCCGCTCGGCGACCACCGGCAGCCAGGTCGACTCGGCCGCCCAGTGCGCGACGTCGACGAGCGCCGGGCCGCCCTTCTCGACGAACTCCGCCGCCGGGTGGTGGCGCAGGTCGCTGGTCAGGTAGACGTCCGCGTCGCTGCTCGCCATCCGGTCGAGCAGGAAGTCGCCCGCTCCCCCGCACACGGCGACCCGCTTGACGACACGGTCCGGGTCTCCGGCGTACCGGACCCCCTGCGCGGTCGGCGGCAGCGTCGCGGCGACGTGCTCGACGAACGCACCGAGGGTGGTCGCCTCCACGGCCCCGATCCGCCCGGTCCCGGTGCTCACGATGCCGGGGTCGGCCAGCTCGACGACGTCGTACGCCGGCTCCTCGTAGGGATGTGCCGCGAGCATCGCCTGGATGACGGTGGCGCGGAGCCCACGCGGTGCGATCACCTCGACCCGGACCTCCTCGACGGTCTCCAGCTCGCCGACCGTGCCGATCATCGGGTTCGAGCCCTCGAGCGGCCGGAAGCGCCCCTCACCGATGCCGGAGGTGTACGACGCGTAGTCGTAGTCGCCGATCTGACCGGCGCCCGCGTCGCCCATCGCCGCCCGCACCGGCGCGGCCGCGTCGGTCGGGACGAAGACGGTGATCTTGTCCATCGGCGCCACCGGCGTCGAGATGATCGGCTTGAGGTCGGTCAGGCCGAGCGTGTGCGCGAGCGCCTCGGAGACGCCGTACGTCGCCTGGTCGGCGTTGGTGTGTGCCGTCAGCAGTGCGCAGCCGGCGCCCGCCAGGGTCGCGAGCGTGCGGCCCTTCGGCGTGGTCGCGGCGAACCCGTGGACGGGCTTGAGGAAGAGCGGGTGGTGCACGACCAGCAGGTCGGCCTTCCACGCCGCCGCCTCCTGCGCGACCGCGAGCGTCGGGTCGACGGCGAACAGGACCTTCCTGACCGGCTGGTCCGGGTCGCCGTGGACCAGCCCGACGGCGTCCCAGGAATCGGCCGTGGCCGGCGGGTACCAGCCGTGGATCAGGTCGACGACATCCTTGAGCGAAGGCATGCGATCACCCTAGGGCGCGGAAGTCCGGTGGACGCAGAGGGACTCGAACCCCCGACATCCTCCTTGTAAGGGAGGCGCTCTACCAGCTGAGCTATGCGTCCGTGAGCAGCAGCACCCTATCGACGTACGCCGGCTCCGGCCCAACCGGGCGAACGACCCATCGGGTCTCGATACGCCGGTCGCTGCCACTCGCACGCTCGTGGCTGCGCGGCTACTCGACCTCCCACCCTGATCCGCGGCTTCGCAAGCTCAGCCGCGGGGGGTGTGAAAAAACGTCGGGGGTGTGAAAAAACGTCGAACCGCTGGCGTCTCGGGTCACCAGCGGTTCAACAAGGGGAACTTTAGTGGCGAGGCTGGCGGCAACCAACCAAAACCACGGAATTCAGGCAAAAATGACTCGAAGTGACTAGGACCTTGGTCCTAACGGAGGACGCGCAGGGCGCTCAGGCGACCTGGTGGAGCTGTGCGACCAGCTCGTCGAGGTCGCGGGCGGTGCCGATCGGGTTGTGCACGGCCCAGGCGATGCGGCCGTCCTTGCCCACGACATAGGTGGAGCGCAGCGCACAGCCGGCGTCCTGGTCGAAGACGCCGTACGCCTGGGCGACCTCGCCGTGCGGCCAGAAGTCGCTGAGCAGGCCGAAGTTGAGACCGTCGGTGTCGGCGAAGGTGCGCAGCGCGTAGACGGGGTCGCAGGAGATCGCCAGGATCTCGGTGTCGAAGGTCATCAGCTCGTCGAGCCGTTCCCGGATGCTGCCGAGCTCGCCGGTGCAGACCCCTGAGAACGCGAACGGGTAGAAGACCAGCGCCACGGCCTTCTTCCCGGCGTAGGACGACAGGGCGGTGTCCTGTCCGAACTGGTCGCGCAGCGTGAAGTCGGGCGCCACGGTGCCGACCGCGAGGCCGACGGCGGTCTCGCTCACGGGTGCTCGGCCAGCTCGCGCTTGAGGACCTTGCCGGTGGCGTTGCGGGGCAGCTCGTCGAGGAACACGATCTCGCGCGGGACCTTGTAGCGGGCGAGGTTGGCCTTGACCCAGTCCTTGATCTTCTCGTCGGTCACGCCGTCGTGGTCCCGGACCACGAACGCCCGCAGGCGCTTGCCGAAGTCGGGGTCGTCGATGCCGATCGCCGCGCAGTCGGAGACGCCGTCGAGCTGGGCGATGCAGTCCTCGACCTCCTTGGGGAAGACGTTCTCGCCGCCGGAGACGATCATCTCGTCGTCGCGGCCCTCGACGTAGAGCCGCCCGTCCTCGTCGAAGCGCCCGACGTCACCGGAGGACATCAGGCCGGCGATGATCTCCTTGCCGCCGCCTCCGGTGTAGCCCTCGATCTGGAGGTCGTTGCCGACGAAGATGCGGCCGGAGGTGCCGGTCGGCACCTCCTCCCCCTTCTCGTCCAGGATCTTGACGACGGTTCGGATCGGCAGGCGCCCCGCGGTGCCGGGGGCCTCCCGCAGGTCCGTCGGGTCGGCGATGGAGGCCCAGGCGATCTCGGTGGAGCCGTAGGTCGAGTAGAGGTTGTCGCCGAACTGGTCCATCCAGCGCTCGGGCAGGTCGCCGGGCAGCGCGGAGCCGGAGGAGGCCACGGCCTTGAGGTGGGGCAGCGGGTACGCCGCGAGGGTCTCCGCGGGCAGCGCCATGATCCGCTGCAGCATCACGGGGATGACCGCGAACGACTCGCACTCGTTGTCGTGCAGGAGCTTCAGCGCCCCCTCGGGGTCGAACTTGCGCGAGAGCACGAGCGTGGTGCCGAGCAGCATCGAGAGCTGGTAGTGCGCGAAGCCCCAGGTGTGGAACAGCGGTGCCGCGACGTGGCACTTCCAGCCGCTGCGCAGCGGCATGCGGGAGAGCAGGGAGAGCGCGGCAGCGATGCCGCCCTGCGGACGAGGGGCGCCCTTCGGCGTACCGGTGGTGCCGGAGGTGAGGATGATCGTGCGGCCGTGGCCGGACGGCGGCACGAGCTCGTCGTCGCCGTTGGCCGCGATCAGGCCCTCGAGCGTGTCGGGAGTGGCCGCTCCGTCGGTCCAGGCGACGACCCGGTCGGCGAGGTCGGCGCCGGCGAGCAGGCCGTCGAACTCCTCGTCGTGGATCACGACGCGCGGGTTCTCGCGCGCCAGGACGTCGGCGAGCTGGGGGCCGGCGAACGCGGTGTTGAGGTAGAGGACGTCGGCGCCGAGCTTGCTGATCGCGATCGAGGCCTCGATGAAGCCGCGGTGGTTGCGGCACATGACCGCGACTCCGTCACCCTCGGAGACGCCCCGGGCGCGCAGGCCGTGCGCCAACGCGTTGGTACGCCGGTGCACCTCCGCGAACGTCAGCGAGCCGAGCTCGTCGATGATCGCGGTGTCGTTCGGGGAGCGCAGCGCGAGGGTCTTGAAGCCACCCGCGGGGTGCGGGCCCCACTGGTAGAGCGTCTTGCCCATGCCCGCGAGGACCTTGGGCGAATAGAGCTGGACGATGCCCGATTCCGTGAGGATCTTCAGGCTGAGCGCGGCTTCCTTCGCCTTGTCGGTGATGCTGCCCACTGCCAACTCCCGTCGCTGCTCCTGTGGTGACGGGCCGACGCTATCGGACGGCGATCCCGATGTGGGGTCAGCCCACGGTCTTCGGGGCGACCAACCGACTGGCCGACCACTCGCGACTGACCGACGCGGTGGTGGTCTGCGACAGCCCGGCGATGGGCGCGGCCTCCGCGACGTCGGCCGGCTCGACCGCACCGGGTCGCCCGACCTTCGGGGTCATCAGCCAGATGAAGCCGCCTCCGACCAGGTCGGTGAGCGCGTCGACGAGACCGTCGACGAGGTCGCCGTCGTCGTCGCGCCACCAGAGCAGGACGGCGTCGACCACGTTGCCGTGGTCACCGTCGACCATGTCCCCGTCGATAGCGTCCTCGATGGCGACGCGCAGGTCGTCGTCGACGTCCTGGTCCCATCCGAGCTCCTGGACGACGACGCCCTTCTTGAAGCCCATTCGGTCGCCGACCCCGATGGGGGTCGTCCCGCCGGCGGCGGTGGAAGTCACGGTGTTTCCCAGCTCCTCGTTCGTGGTGGCGACGCGGTCGCGCGTCGGTCTTGAGGAGTAGTCCACCCGAGTCGCGCACGTCGCGCAACTACTCGAGCCAGGACGGGACCCCGTCGCGGCCCCGAACGATGGCTACTCGCAGGTAGATTCTCTCCTCTCCATCGGGGTGCAACGATGTGTGACGTGACCCACGACGTGACATCCGGGTCGGCCCCCTCGGTCATCCACGAGGGCCTGCCGACCCAGCTTCCGGACATCGATCCTGACGAGACCCAGGACTGGATCGACTCCTTCGACGCGCTGGTCGACGAGCGCGGCCGCGGCCGTGCTCGCTACCTGATGCTGCGACTCCTCGAGCGCGCGCGCGAGCAGCAGGTCGGCGTACCCGCCCTGCGCAGCACGGACTTCATCAACTCCATCCCGCCCGAGCGCGAGCCGTGGTTCCCCGGCGACGAGGAGACCGAGCGACGCATCCGCGCCTACATCCGCTGGAACGCCGCGGTGATGGTGTCCGACGCGAACCGGCCGGGCTTGGAGGTCGGCGGACACATCGCGACGTACCAGTCCAGCGCGAGCCTGTACGAGGTCGGCTTCAACCACTTCTTCCGCGGCAAGGAGCACGAGGGCGGGGGCGACCAGATCTACATCCAGGGCCACGCCTCCCCCGGCATCTACGCCCGCGCGTTCCTCGAGGGCCGACTCGACGAGCGCCAGCTGCTCGCGTTCCGCCAGGAGGTCCAGCACGGTCCGGGCGCCGGCCTCCCGTCGTACCCGCACCCCCGCCTGATGCCGGACTTCTGGGAGTTCCCGACGGTCTCGATGGGCCTGACCGGCATCAACTCGATCTACCAGGCGCGGTTCAACCGCTACCTCCAGGGACGCGGCATCAAGGACACCTCGCAGCAGCGCGTGTGGGCCTTCCTCGGCGACGGCGAGATGGCCGAGCCCGAGTCGATGGGTGCGATCCGCCAGGCGGCGCGCGAGGAGCTCGACAACCTGGTCTGGGTGGTCAACTGCAACCTGCAGCAGCTGGACGGTCCGGTCACCGGCAACGGCAAGATCATCCAGGAGCTCGAGGCCAACTTCCGTGGCGCGGGCTGGAACGTCATCAAGGTCGTGTGGGGCCGCGAGTGGGACGACCTGCTCGCCCGCGACATCGACGGCGTGCTCGTCAACAAGATGAACTCCACGCCCGACGGCGCCTTCCAGAACTTCTCCGTCGAGAACGGCGCCTACAACCGCGAGCACTTCTTCGGTCCCGACCCGCGCCTGCGGGCGATGGTCGAGCACATGAGCGACCGCCAGATCGAGAAGCTGCCGCGCGGCGGTCACGACTACCGCAAGGTGTACGCCGCCTTCGACGCCGCGACCAAGACCGTCGGCCAGCCGACGGTGATCCTGGCCCACACGGTCAAGGGTTGGACGATCGAGGCGCTGGAGGGCAAGAACGCCACCCACCAGATGAAGAAGCTCAAGCTGCCCGACCTCCTGAAGTTCCGTGACCGGCTCTACCTGCCGATGAGCGACAAGGAGCTCACCGAGCGCTACGAGTCCGACCACACGGCGCCCTTCTTCCACCCCGGCGAGAAGCACCCCGACATCGAGTACATGCTCGAGCGCCGCCGCCAGCTCGGCGGCTCGCTCCCCCAGCGCCGCGTCTCCCCCAAGCCGCTCAAGCTGCCCGGCGACGCGGTCTACTCCGAGCTCAAGAAGGGCGCGGGCAAGAACAAGGTCGCCACCACCATGGCGACCGTCCGCCTGCTCAAGGACTGGATGAAGGACCCCGAGATCGGTGCGCGCATCGTGCCGATCGCGCCGGACGAGTTCCGCACCTTCGGCATGGACTCGATGTTCGCGACCGCGAAGATCTACAACCCGGCCGGCCAGACCTACGAGTCGGTCGACCGCGCCCAGCTGCTCAAGTGGGTCGAGTCCGAGCACGGCCAGCTGATCCACGAGGGCATCAGCGAAGCAGGGGCGATGGCGTCGGCGACGGCCGCCGGTTCGGCGTACGCCACGCACGGCGAGCCGATGATCCCGTTCTACATCTTCTACTCGATGTTCGGCTTCCAGCGCACGGGCGACTCGATCTGGGCGATGGCCGACCAGATGGCGCGCGGCTTCCTCATCGGCGCCACCGCGGGTCGCACGACGCTGACCGGCGAGGGCCTGCAGCACGCCGACGGTCACTCACCGCTGCTCGCGGCCACCAACCCGGCGGTCGTGCACTACGACCCGGCGTTCAGCTACGAGGTCGCGCACATCATGCGGTCCGGCCTCCACCGGATGTACGCCGCCGCACCCGGCCGCCCCCACGGCGAGGACGTCATCTACTACCTGACCGTCTACAACGAGCCGGTCGCGCAGCCCGCCGAGCCGCAGGACCTCGACGTCGACGGCCTGCTGCGCGGGATGTACCGCACCACCAGGTCCGAGGTCGCGGGCCCGAAGGTCCAGCTGCTCGCCTCCGGCGTCGGGTACCCCTGGATCGAGCGGGCAGCCCAGCTGCTCGCCGACGACTGGGGTGTCTCCGCCGACCTCTGGTCGGTGACGTCCTGGAACGAGCTGGCGCGCGACGCCATCGCTGCCGAGCGCTGGAGCCTGCTCAACCCGGGCGAGTCCGCGCGTACGCCGTACCTGTCGACCGTGCTCGCCGACGTGGAGGGCCCGGTCGTCGCGGTCTCCGACTTCATGTCGGCGGTCCCGCTCCAGATCGCGCGTTGGGTGCCGGCCGACTACCGCGTCCTCGGCACCGACGGGTTCGGCTTCGCCGACACCCGCGCAGCCGCGCGGCGGTTCTTCCACGTGGACGCCGAGTCCGTGGTCGTGCAGGCGCTGCAAGCGCTCGCCGATAGCGGTGAGATCGCCCCGGAACGCGTCAAGGAGGCGGCCGACCGCTACCGGATCGGTGACCCGACGGCCGTCAGGGGCGTCGTGCAGGAGGGCGGCGACGCCTGAGCGGCCGCATCCACCGCATCGCGCTTGGCGCCGTCGATGAGCAGGCGGCGCCAGCGCGACCGGGAGTAGGTCGCCGGCTTGGTACGGCGTACCCAGTCGACGACCAGCTCGGCGAACTCCTCGGGGTGGTCCTTGTGCGGGAAGTGCCCGGCGCGGTCGTAGATCGTGATCTCCGCACGGGGCGCGATCTCGGCTGCCTCGAGGGCGTGCTTGACGGGGATGACGCGGTCGTCGCGGCCCCAGACGATGTGCAGCGGCAGCTGCTGGGTCAGGTACGCCCGGTCGCGCATCGACTGCACCTGACCGCGCCAGTCGATCGCGGCGCGCACCAGGTGCGCGAGCGCTCGACGGCCCCGCGGGTCCGACCAGGACTCGAGGATGTCCGCCACCTCGGCGAGGTCACGGGTGTGGCTCAGCCCGGTCGCGCGCAGCGCCCGCAGGGTGCGCTGCTCGAGCTGGCGCAGGCCCGGCATCGTGAGGGCACCCGCCACGTAGGTCCAGCCCGGGAAGCTGATCGCACGGATGAAGGCCGTCACCTCCCGGCCCAGCCCACCGGCGTCGACCAGCATGAGCCGCTCGGTGCGCTCGGGGAACTGGTAGGCGAACTGCATCGCCACGCCGCCGCCGAAGCTGTGCCCGACCACGGTCGCCTTGTCGATCCCCAGGATGGTCAGCAGGTCACGCATCCCGTTGGCATAGCCGGCGACCGTGTAGTCGGCGCGCGGCTTGTCCGACGCCCCGTGACCCAGGAAGTCCGGTGCGACCACGGTGAACTCCTGCGCCAGCCGGTCGATGACCGGCGCCCACGTGCGGTGGTCGCACGCCAGGCCGTGCAGGAGCAGCAGCGCGGGTCCCTTGCCCTGCTTCACGTAGGCACGGCGGTGACCGTGCACCGTCACGTAGGCGACATCGTCCATGTGAGGAGTCAACCAGCGCCTTGTTTCAGGCGTGCAACGGCTCGGGCATAGTCTGCGGCCCATGAGCGATCAACCCACGGACGACCGCCTGGCGGCGCTGATCGGGGAAGTGGTGGGTCGGCCCGCCGACGAGATCGGACCGGGCCAGGTGCTCGGCGAGATCGGCGTGGACTCACTGGCAATGATCGAGGTGCTGCTCGGGATCGAGCAAGCGTTCGCCGTGCGCGTCGAGGACGACGATGTCGCGGCGCTCTCGACGTACGACGCCCTCGCGGCGTACGTCGGGCAGCGGGTGGCTCAGACGACCTGATGCAGCCAGCGGACCGGCGCGCCCTCACCGGCGTGCCGGAACGTCTCGAGCTCGTCGTCCCACGGCTTGCCGAGGAGCTTGTCGATCTCGTTCTCGATGGTCGTCTCGCCGAGCGCGGCGCGCACGCTCGCGGCCTTGAGCCGGTCCTCGGGGATCATGATGTCGCCGTGGATGCCGGTCACGGCGTGGAAGACACCGAGGTCGGGCGTGTAGGAGTAGCGGGCGCCCTCGGTGGAGGACGTCGGGTCCTCGGTCACCTCGAAGCGCACGTGGTTCCACCCGCGAAGGGCGGAGGCCATCGACGCGGCAGAACCGGCGGGGCCGCTCCAGGAGAACTCGGTCCGGAAGGTGCCGGCCTGAGCGGGCTGAGGGGTCCAGTCGGGGTTGACGGCAACGCCGAGCACGCCGCCCACGGCCCACTCGATGTGGGGGCACAACGCAGACGGCGCCGAGTGGACGTAGAACACACCCCTGGTCGCACTGTTCTGGGTCACCACGGTTCTCCTCGATCTGCCTTCCATCCGGCGCGAGTTACGCCTTCCCCAGCGGTCTCATCACGGTTGGTCGGTCGATCAGGAATCCAGTGACTCCTGTGTAGTTGTGTGTCCCATTGTGGCCCATGAGCAGGCCGAAAACCAGTCTTTAGGCGTTCGACGCGTCGAGTGTCATCAGCTCGTCGAGCACAGCCGTCGCAATGCCCAGGCCACCAAGGTGGGATTCGCCGGCGATCACCGACATCGTGGCGTCCGGCAGGCGCTCCACGACGTGGGCTCCGTGCGCGAACGGGACGATGTGGTCGGCGTCGCCGTGCCACCAGCGCACCGGCACCTGTACGTCGGCCAGCTCGAACCCCCAGTGCCGCGTGAACAGCACCAGGTCGGCCAGCGGTGCGGAGGTCTGGAACCTGCTCCCGTTGAGCAGGTCGTCGAGGAACATCGCCTTGAACTCCGGGCGCGCGAGCAGCTGCTTGTCGCCGCGCGGCTGGACCGCGGCGTACAGGTCGAGAGCGGGGCCGGCCAGCGGCTTGACCAGCTTGATCGCAGTCGTCAACGCCGCGCCGGCGGGGATCCTCGCGGCCGCGAGCACGGGTGCACAGGCGACAGCGAGCTGGATCAGGCCACCCTCCGCGGCGTCCGGTCCTCGCGTGGGGGCCACACCACCGAGCACGCCCACCCCGACGACCCGGTCAGGCAGACCGGCACCGGCAGCCAACGCGTAGGGGCCGCCACCCGACAGCCCGATCACGCGGACCTCCCCGATGCCCAGGGCGTCGAGCATGACCTCGAGGTCACCGGTCCAGTCGAGGATGTCGTCGTACAGGTGCGCGGTGGAGTTGCCGATGCCGGGCCGATCGACGCCGACCAGCCGCAAGCCGTGCTCAGCGGCGTACGCACGTGCCTCGACCGGGATCTGACGGCGACCGCCGGGTGTACCATGCATCCACACGACCGCCTCACCGTGCGCACTGCCGTACTCGGCGAAGCTCAGGCGTCGCCCTCCGCGGACGGCGACGTTTCCTTCCAGCACGGGGCGATCAAGCATGGGCAGAGTCTGGCACGCGCCATGCCCGCGCTTGTCGGGGACCGCCCCCGCCGTGGCCTAGGCTTCGACCATGGAGAACACCGGTGACGACGCCACCCTGGTGGCGCCCCGCCTCCCGCGGCCACGTCTTCGATCACGCCTGTGGCGCTGGGTGCCTGCCGTCGCGGCCGTCGCACTCCTGATCGCGTGGGTGAGCTGGTACGTCTCCACCCCCGAGTCGCTGCCGAGCGACGACATCGAGGTGACGGCATCCGGCATCGTCGGCAAGCCGTTGTATGTCGGCATGTTCGTGGCACCCGCCGGCTTCGACCGGGCCATCCACATGTCCGGCGTCAAGGTCGACGTGCGAGCGTCCTCCAAGCTGAAGATCACTCCCCTGCTCTGCCGGCACGGCTCGTTCCAGGTCACCACCGACACCCAGCAGTTCTGCCCGAGCCTCGACGACCCGGCGGGTCAGCGGCTCAGCGCCGGTGACTCGATCGTGCTGAAGATCGAGAGCCCCAGCTCGGTCATCGCCGACATCAGCCGGATCCGCATCGGCTTCCAGGAGGGACTCCGGTGGGGAACCGAGCCCGCTGGGCACGCGGGTGCTGAGGTCTCCCTCGTCAATCACACCCAGCAGTAGGTCCCGGGGTCGAGCCTCAGCCGAGCTGCTTCTCCAGGGCTGCTGCTCGATCGGCGGCGTCGGTGATCTCGTCGCCGTCGATCGCCTCGCACTTGTGGAACCAGAGCAACGCGTCCTGCAGGCGGCCGGCGTGCTCGAGCGTGTCCGCGTACGCGTAGCGCAGCCGCAACACCCAGGCATCACGGCTCTTGCTGTTGATGGGCGCGAGCTCCAGCGTGCGTAGCGCGGCGTCGACCTGACCGAGGTCGCGACGAGCGCCGGCCTCGACGATCGTCATCTCCGCCTTCGACTCCGCCGGGAAGTTCGCGACGGAGGGGCTCTTGGCCAGCTCCAGGGCGCGCTTGGCGTTGCCGAGCGCACGGTGGCAGTCGGCCATGATCGGGAGGTACGCCGTCGCACCGTTCATCCGCTTCGCCGCACGCAGCTCGGCGAGCGCCTCGGCGTAATGACCGGCAGCGTAAGCCGTCTCACCGACGGCCTCACGCACGACCGCGAGCCGGGGCGCGCGAGCGCGTGCCGCCAGCGTGTGCTTGTACGCCGTCTCCGGGTCCTCGTCGATGAGCTCGCCTGCCGCGGCCAGATGACGCGCGACCCGCAGCCCCAGCTTCTCCGGGATGCTGCGCAGCTGCGCACGGATCTGCGGGTCGAGCTCCTGACCGGTGATCTCCTCGGGCAGCGGCGGGCCGTCGTACTCGGCCTGGTCAGTGGTCCGCGGCGCGCGCTCCGCCTCGCGGCGAGCACCCGCGCTCGAGGGGCCACGGCGCTGGACGGGCTTGCTGTCGCGGCGATCGTCGCGCTTGAAGCCGGGCTTGCCGTCGCGACGGTCCTCACGCTTGGCGCCGGGCTTGCCGTCGCGGCTGAAGCCGTCCTTGGAGCCCTGACCGCGACGCGAGTCGCTGCCTCGGGAATCGCTGCCTCGAGAGGAACCGCCGGTACGTCCGGCACCAGACCTGGGCCCACCACCTCCGGAGGAGGGCTTGCGGGGGCCGCTGCTACGTCCACGGTCCTGCGACACGGTTCTCTCTCTTCTGTTGGAACGACACAAAAACAACGCAGGGGCCACCCTATCGGATGGCCCCTGCGGCAATATTTGTCCGGCGGCGTCCTACTCTCCCACACCGTCTCCAGTGCAGTACCATCGGCGCTGGCAGGCTTAACTTCCGGGTTCGGGATGGGACCGGG
>NZ_BAAGSB010000012.1:0-84040 GCF_054782655.1 Nocardioides montaniterrae
CGAAACCAAGACAGCCAGCGGCGTCAGATACGCGCGTGAGTCAGACCGCGACCAGGCCCACCAAGCCAATCACTGATACGCCCCTCGCTAGCGCTCGCGGCTACTCGACCAGCGGCTGATGCCTCAGGCGGTGCGCTGGGTGGCGGCTGAGGCGAGCGCGGTGAGGGCCTCGCAGGCAGCCGCGTCCCAGCCCGTACGCCGACCCGCGGCCAGTGCGGCCAGCGACTCGTCCGCCAGCGCGGTGATGGTCGACTCGACCAACGCGTGGGCACCGGAGGCGTCGATCAGCTCGCGGAGCGAGGCGACCTCGGTGTCGGAGAGCGCGGTGCCGAGCGCGGCATCCAGGCGTGCGGCGTCGGCCGCGCCCAGCGAGGTCAGCGCATGTGCGACCAGCAGGGTCCGCTTGCCCTCGACCAGGTCGTCGCCGGCGGGCTTGCCGGTGGTCGCGGGGTCGCCGTACACGCCGAGCAGGTCGTCACGCAGCTGGAAGGCCTCGCCCAGCGGCAGGCCGAAGTGGGTGAGCGCCTCGAGGTCGAGCGCGGAGGCTCCGGCGAGTGCGGCGCCGATGTGCAGCGGGCGCTCGATGGAGTACTTCGCCGACTTGTAGCGCAGCACCGTCATCGCCTCCTCCGGCGTCGCGGAGCCCCGCGCCTGCACGGAGACGTCGAGGAACTGGCCGGCGATCACCTCCGAGCGGCACAGGTCGAAGACGTCGAGCGCCGGCCCGACCACGTCCCAGCCCAGGCCACATCGGCGGACGAGCTCATCGGCCCAGGAGAGCAGCAGGTCGCCGAGCAGGATCGCGGCCGCGGCGCCGTACTGCTCCGCGTCCCCGCGCCAGCCGTCGCCCCGGTGCTCGGCCTCGAAGCCGCGGTGGGTCGCGGGCCGGCCGCGTCGGGTGTCGGAGGCGTCCATCAGGTCGTCGTGGGCCAGTGCCGAGGCGTGCAGCAGCTCCAGCGCGGCGGCCGCGCGCATCACCGCGCGAGCGTCCTCGCCACGAGGTACGCCGGCCACCGCGGCGTACCCCCAGAAGCAGAAGGCGGCCCGGAAGCGCTTGCCGCCCGAGACCACGGCGCGTGCCTCGGCGAGGAGCCGGTCCGCATCGGATCCGAGCGGCGCGAGGCGCTCGGCCTGCTCGTCGAGGAAGGTGTCGAGCTCGGCCTGCACGGCCGCGCGGAAGTCCGTCGGGTCCCACGCGTCAGCCACGCGTCGAGACTAACCGGTGGGCTTGCCCTGGATCTCTCCCGGGCCGCGCAGGGCGCCGATCAGCTCGCGCCCCCTGTTGCGCATCGTCGCTGTGCGGGCGCGGATCGCGACGCTCCAGTAGTTCTGGACCTGGTACACCCGGATGTAGCTGGACATCTTCTGCAGCGGCCCTTGGTAGGACAGCCCGCAGCGGGCGGTGCCGCAGGTCCACGGCTGCCACCCTCCGGGCGGCGCGTACATGTCGGCGGCGCCCTGCCAGGACTTCCACCGGATGATGGTGACCCAGCTGCGGCCGCCGTCGTAGCGGCAGATCCAGTCCTCGAGGTCCTGGTCGGTCGAGCTCATCTGAGTCGGCTTGCAGCCGATCTGGCGGTTCGGCGTCATCCACCTCAGGCCGACCAGCCCGTGGGGGTAGCCGCAGGAGCCGGGACCGGCCGCGGGCGTCCCGTTCCAGCAGGTGTACGCCGGCGGCGGGGGAGCCGACGATGTCGTCGGTGCCGCAGGGGAGCTGGCCGCGGTCGGCCGCGAGGTGGCCTGGGGATAGGGGGACCAGCTCTCGCGGAGCTTCGGCGGGGCCGGTAGGTGCGGCAGGACCGCGGTCGCGGGCGGCACGGTCGCAACGCTCGTCGCTGCACCGGGTCGTGCGTGCTTGTGGTGCCGCGCGCGCTTGCCGCCCGGCGAGGTCGGTGAGGTCGGTGCGGAGGCCGCCGACGAGGTGCCGCCGGCCGATGACGTGTCGTGCTCACCGGTGAGTGCGGTGACCACGCTGGGCCGCTGCGCGGCGAGGACGATGCCGACCACACCGAGGATCACGCCGAGGACCGCGAGGCTCGCCATCAGCGCGGCCGGCAGCGGTCGGCGTCGGCGCTCCTCGGCGGGCGGGGCCGCCGGCGGCACGGTCAGCGGCTGGCGGACCGACGTGACGTCGGGCAGGACGATCGCGGCCGGCGCCTGGGACAGCAGGCCGGCTGCGGCCGCGCGCATCGCGCGGGCGGTGGCGTAGCGCCGCGCGGGGTCCTTGGCGAGCGCACGCAGCAGCACCTCGTTGATGCCGGCGGTGAACGCGTCCCGCTCGGGCAGCTGCGGGAGTGCCCCGTGCAGGTGGCCCATCGCGACCTCGACGTCGGAGCCGGCGTACGGCGGGGTCCCGGTGAGCATCGCCCAGAGCAGGCAGCCGACGGCGTAGATGTCGCCGGCGGGGCCGGCGTTCGTCGCGTTCTCGCCGGAGTGGCGCTCGGGAGCCATGTAGGCGATCGAGCCCATCAGCACGCCGGTACGGGTGAGCGCGGCGTCGGGGGAGGTGGCGATGCCGAAGTCGCAGAGGTAGGCCTTGTCGCCGCCGAGCAGCACGTTGCTCGGCTTGATGTCGCGGTGCACGATGCCGGCGGCGTGCGCGTCGGCGAGCCCGTCGAGGACCTGCCGGGTGAGCTCCAGCGCGCGCCCGGGCGCGAGCGGGCCGCGGCGTACCTCCGCCTCGAGGTCGCCGCCGGTGACCAGCTGCGTCACGAGGTACGGCGTGCCGTCCTGCTCGCCGTGGTCGTGGACGGTCAGCACGTGGGGACTGTCCAGGCGCGACATCGCGATCGCCTCACGGCGGAAGCGTTCGCGGTACTCCGGCTCGGCCGCGATGGCGGGATTGATCACCTTGAGCGCGACCCTGCGCTCGAGGGCGTCGTCCTGCGCCTCGAACACGGTGCCCATGCCGCCACGGCCGAGCACGCCGGTCAGGCGGTAGCGGCCGACGTGGTCGCCGACGTCCGGCATCCGAGCTGCCATCGGTGGTGGGGCCCCTTGCGTGTGGTGAGGGTGAGCGGTCTCAGCGTACGTAACCCGCGCCCGGCCGTCGCAGCGGCGTACTCCTAAACTCGCGCCCATGACTACTGGGCGTGGGCGTTCCCTCGGCGAGCTGATCCGCAGCGGGGAGCGGTCGTTCTCCTTCGAGTTCTTCCCGCCCAAGGACGAGGCCGGCGAGGCGCAGCTGTGGGACGCCATCCGCGCGCTCGAGCCGTACGCCCCGACCTTCGTCTCCGTGACGTACGGCGCCGGCGGCGCCAACCGCGACAAGACGATCGCGATCACCGGCCGGATCGCCAGCGAGACCTCGCTGATCCCGATGGCGCACCTGACCTGTGTGGGCCACACGAAGGACGAGCTGGTCGAGATCCTCGACGCGTACGCCGCCGCCGGCGTCGCTCACGTCCTCGCGCTGCGCGGCGACCCGAAGGAGGGTCCGCGCGCCGACTGGACGCCGACCGACGGCGGCCTGAACTACGCGCTCGAGCTCGTCGAGCTGGCCCACGGCCGTGACTTCCGCGTCGGCGTCGCCGCCTTCCCCGAGGGCCACCCCGGCGCCGAGTCGCTCGACGCCGACGCCGACGTCCTGGTCGCCAAGGCCCGGGCCGGTGCTGAGTTCGCGGTCTCCCAGATGTTCTTCAAGGCCCAGGACTACTTCGACCTCGTCGAGCGGGTCCGTGCGCGTGGCGTCGACATCCCGGTCCTGCCGGGCATCATGCCGATCCTGAACCTCTCGGCGATCCAGCGGCAGGGCGAGCTGATCGGCACCTCCGTGCCGCAGGACGTGATCGACGCGATCTCCTCAGCCGGTGACGACCCGGCCGCGATCCGTGCCCAGGGCATCGAGCTCGCCGCGCAGCTCTGCGACGACCTGCTCGCCGGGGGTGCGCCGGGCCTGCACTTCTACACGCTCAACCGCTCCAAGGCGACGCTGGAGATCTTCGAGAAGCTGAAGATCACCACGGCCTGAGCCTGCTGCAGGTTTCCCAAGGTATGCAGGGAAACCTGCGCTTCCCGATGGTTGCAACGCCAGGGGAGTGCAGGTTCGGCTGCATACCTTGGGAAACCTGCGCCCGGGTTCAGCCGCCGATCAGCTGGGCGACCAGCGCGGCCGACTGAGCCACGAAAGGTACGCCGGCACCCGGAGCGCCGTGGGCGCCGGCGACGTACACGCCGGGGATGGGCGTGGCCGGGCCGAGCTTGTCGTAGACGGTGCGCCGGCCCTGCCACAGCACGCCCAGGGGCGAGCCGCCCCACTGCTGGACCAGCTCGCGGGGCGAGAGGTCGATGCGGGTGACCACCTGCTCGCGCAGGTCGATCTTGTGGCGGGCGAGCCCGTCCAGGAGGTCCTCGGCGACCTTGCCGCGCGCGTGGATGCTCAGGGCGGTCATGCCGTCGGGAGCGCCGACGCCCCGGCGTACGGCGAACATCGGGTCGGCGTGCAGCACGGTCTCGGCGGGCAGGTCGACGTCGCCCTCGATGCCGACGTGGCAGATGACCGGCGGGATCGCGGGCATGGTGCGCTCGACGTACGCCGCCAGCGTGGGCAGGCGTCGCGGGTCGACGGCGACGACCACGGCGTCGGCGCGGTGCTCGCCCTCGGCGGTCGCGACGGCGGCGACGCGACCCTCGCGGACGACCAGGTCCTGGACGGTCGAGCCGGTGACGACGGTGACGCGCCGGGTGGCCAGCCGCTTCTCCAGCAGCTCGACCAGGCGCGCGAAGCCGCCGGGGACCTGCCAGCCACCGAAGCACTGCTCCAGGTAGAGCGAGACGCCCACCCAGGCCGGCACGTTGCGCAGCTCCTGGCCCTGCATCGTGATCGGGTAGCCCGCCACCAGCGCCTGGCGCTCGTCGCGGAAGTCGGCGCGCAGCAGGCGGTACAAGGTGTCGCGCAGGCCGAACGCCTTGGCCAGGTCGCGCGGCACGGCGCCCTTGGTGGCCGGGTCCCACGGCTTCTCGACGTACTCGCGCCGCAGGATCTCCCACAGGGGCTCGTAGCGGTCGACGTGGCGGTTCCAGCGCTCGCCGAGGCCGGGGGCGACGGCGTCCCACGCCTGGGCCTGCAGCGCGCGCGAGCCGCCGGGCAGGGACACCGAGGTGAGGTCCTCGAAGCGGTGCTCGCGGATCACCTCGAGCGGGATCAGCTCCTCGCCGAGCTCCGCCTCGAGCGGCTTCCCGCTCTTGCGGAACAGGTCGCGCAGCGTGGCGGGGAGCAGCGTCGAGGTGGGCCCGGCGTCCCAGGTGAAGCCGTCCTGGCGGACGGGGCGCAGCGCGCCGCCGACGCCGTCGGAGGCCTCCAGCAGGGTGACCTGGTGGCCGAGCTTGGCGAGGCGTGCGGCGCTGGCGAGACCGCCGAGCCCGCCGCCGATGACGACGACATCCATGGTTTCTCGGACCTACTCCACGTCGAGGGGCGTTGCCCCGGTGAGTCGCTGCAGCTCGGCGTACGACGTCGAGAAGACCGCGGCCGCGTGGCCGGCGGCCGCCCACACGACGTCGTGGCGCTCGAGCCAGCGATCGAGGTACGTCGGCACCGCGGCCGGGTGCCCGATCGGCGAGACCCCGCCGATGGCCTGGCCGGTGTGCTCCTTGACGAAGTCCGGGGTCGCGCGGCGCAGGGTGGTGCCGAGCTCGGCACCGACCTTGGCGGTGTCGACGCGGTGCGCTCCGGAGGTCAGGATCAGCACCGGTTCGCCGCCGGCGTCGAACAGCAGGCTGTTCGCGATGGCGCCGACCTCACACCCGAGCGCCGCCGCGGCGAGCGCCGCGGTGTGGGCGGCGTCGGGCAGAATGACGATCTGGCCGGTACCGCCCCGCTCCTCGTGCGCCTCCCGGAAGCGCGTGATCGAGGGGTGCTCAGCGGACATGGGCCAGACCCTATCTGTAGCGACCTGCACTGTTCTGGAGGAACGATGACTGAGCGCACCACCCGGCCGCAGGCCGTCCAGGTAGCCAGCTGGCTGACCTGGGTGCTGGTGTTCGGCGGTCTGGTCGTCTCGGTGTTCGTGGTGCTCGACCGCCACGACATCGCCGACTCCTGGGCTCCGCTGCACCCCGACGACAGCAACATCCGGCCGATCTCGTTCGTGCCGGTCGTCGTCGTCCTCTACGCCGTCATCGCGATCACGGCGCTGATCCTGCTCTCGATGCTGCGCCAGGGGCAGGCCGTCGCCCGCTACTCGATGACGGTGCTCGACCTCGGTCTCGTCCTCGGCGCTCTCGCGATGATGCGTACGGCGCCCCCCACGTCGGTGGTCTGGGCGCTGATCTTCGCGGCCCTGCTGTCGTCGGCGACGCTGGTGTTCCTCTGGCACCCGACCACCAGCCGGTTCCTGCGGGCCTCGAGCTGGCGACGCGCCGAGGTCAGCCCTTCAGCACGATCGTGACCGCCGGTCCCGGAGCACCCGTCATCCAGCCCCGGATCGGCGTCAGCACGACGCGGTAGGTCCCCGGCGGCACGACGTACGTCGCACTCGTCGGGTCGGTCCACCGCTGGGGGTCGGTCGGGTAGGTGTGGTCGGCCACGGTCGATCCGCTCGCGTCGGTGACGGTGATCCGCACGCTGGTCGTCCAGTCGTCGGCGACGACCGCGTGCCAGTCGACGTGCAGGCCACCGGTGGACGCGCGCGAGACGGCGGCCTGGGGCTGCGGGTTCCACGTGCGCTCGTGGAAGATCTGCGGCTGCTCGGGGAGGATCCCCAGGTCGTGGAACGCCTCGGCGTACCTCTGCGCGACCAGGGTCTGCCCGGTCGCGGTCGGGTGGGTGCCGTCGGTGGAGTACAGGCGGGGGTCCCAGGGCCGGTCGGGAGCGGTGACGACGTGGGCGATCGCGACGCGGTCGTCGCCGGCGAGCTTCTCGGCCACGATCCGGGACGCGACCTCCGCGTGCCGGTTGCGGTCCTTGACCGGCGTGCCGGAGGGGTACCAGTCGCGCAGCGGGATCTCGCCGTAGACGATCTTCGTGTCGGGGTCGACCGACCAGATCCTGTCGATCAGCTGCATCGTCCCGGCCGCGACCTGCGGACCGTTCTCCTCCCGCGCGTTGTTGAAGCCGATCTCGATGGCCACGACGTCGGGGCGGTAGGTCCGCATCTCCTGCACGATCCGCGTCAGGTGGTACTCGATCCGGGAGCCGCCCTTGGCCGCGTGCGCCTCGTTGTCCCAGGGCAGCTCGTAGTCCATCGCGCCGTTGCGCTGGCCGATGGTGGGACCGACCATCTTGAGCGGGACGTGCTGGTGGGCGAAAGCCTGGCAGAACCAGTATCGCCAGGTCGCGTCGCCGGGGCGGCCCTGCGAGATCGAGTCGCCCACGACCATCACCCGGACGGGATGGCCCGCGTCGTCGGTGGTCGCGTCGCAGGCGGTGAGGAGGGTGGCGAGGAGCCCGGTGAGCAGGGCGAGAACCGCCCCCCATCGAGTCATCCGCACCGGTGAAGGCTAGACCGGCGCAGGTGGGCGACCCGCAGACCTTGACGGTGTGTCGGAGGGGAGATGTACCTTGGCACTGTTCGAACAAACGTTCGAACAGGATCCAGGAGAGGCGAGCCCATGATGCTGCCGGCGACCACCCATTCCTACCTCATGCGTTCGGCGGAATCGCTGAGCGAGGCGGTCGCTGCCCGCGACGTCGCGACCCGCTACGCCTGCGCCCACGTCTCCGCGCTCCGGGCCGCCGCCGCCCTGCTCGCGGCCCGAGCCCGACCAGAGCCCGCCAAGCGCCGACCGCAGCGCAACGCCTGGGTGCTGCTGATGACGGTCGCGCCCGAGCTCGAGGAGTGGGCACGGTTCTTCGCCGCGGGCGCCCCCAAGCGGGCCGCGGCGGAGGCAGGATCGACGTACGCCGTCACCGAGCGCGAGGCCGACGACCTGGTGCGCGACGCCGACCGGTTCCTCGCCGTGATCGAGCAGTCGCTCGGGCTGACCCCGCACGTGCCGATCGGTGAGCGTCTCGCCGGTCGCGCCGTCGGCTGAGCATCACGTGATCCCCTAGTGTTCTGGGCATGGCATCGGCAGCAGGCCCGCGCACCGTGGTCGTCTGGGACGGACTCGAGCAGGCGCTCGCCGGCACGACGGCGGAGGTCGTCGACATCGGCGGTGGCACGGGCGGTTCTGCCGTCCGGCTGGCCGAGCTCGGGCACCGCGTCGCGGTGGTCGACCCCAGTCCCGACGCCCTCGCCGCGCTCGGTCGCCGGGCCCGTGAGGCCGGCGTCAGCGTCACCGGCCACCAGGGCGATGTCGACCAGCTGGTCTCGATCGTGGGTCCCGCGAGCGCTGACCTGGTGCTCTGCCACGGTGTGCTCGAGGTCGTCGACCCGGTCGCAGCACTCGCCGCGATCCGCGAGGTGCTGCGTCCCGGAGGCGTGCTCAGCCTGCTGGTCGCCCAGACCCACGCGACCGTCCTGGCCAAGGCGATGGCCGGCCAGTTCCAGCAGGCGCGGGCGGTGCTGGCCGACCTCGGCGCCGGCGACCCGGTCCGCGGCCGTCGCCGCTTCACGCGAGACGAGGTCACCGCGCTGCTGGCCCAGGCCGGCTTCGCGGTCGAGTCGGTGCACGGCGTACGCGTCTTCACCGACCTCGTGCCCGGCGCACTCATCGACCAGGAGCCCGGCGGTGTCGCGTCGCTGGTCGAGCTCGAGCGCGCGGCTGCCCCTCGCGAGGAGTACCTCCCGCTCGCCACGCAGCTGCACGTCCTGGCGCGCTAGCCCTGCTCCGGCGGCGGCGTGATGCCGCTGCACCTGCTCCACGTCGACATGGACGCGTTCTACGCGTCGGTGATGATCCGTGACCGGCCCGAGCTGCACGAGCGACCGGTGATCATCGGCGGCGGGCACCGAGGGGTCGTGCTCTCGGCGAACTACCCCGCGCGCGACTTCGGGGTGCGATCGGGGATGTCGGGCCGCGAGGCCGAGCGGCTGTGCCCGCGGGCGATCTTCATGGCGCCCGACTTCGGCCTGCTGACGCCGACCTCGAAGGCGATCATGGAGACGTTCCGCTCGGTGACGCCGGTGGTCGAGGTGGTCTCCCTGGACGAGGCGTTCCTCGACGTCAGCGGTGCGGAGCGTCTGTTCGGCCCGCCCGAGCGGATCGCGTCGCTGATCCGCTCCCGGGTGTACGCCGAGCACGGCATCACCTGCTCGGTCGGGATCGGCGCGACGGTGTCGGTGGCCAAGCTCGGCAGCCGACGGGCCAAGCCCGACGGGGTCTGCGTGCTCTCGCCGGAGCGGTTCGTGGCCGAGATCCATCCGCTGGACGTGGGGGAGCTGTACGGCGTCGGCCCGGCCACCCGTGACCGCCTGCACCGGCTCGGGCTGACGACCGTGGGGTCGGTCGCGGCAGTGCCCGTGGACGACCTCCGGCGTCGGGTCGGCACCCACCTCGGGACCACGCTGCACCACCTCGCGTGGGGCACCGACCGTGACTACCTGACGCCGGGGCGTGCGGGGACGTTCGGGTTCGGGGAGGGTGAGCCCGAGGGGAGCATGGGGTCGCAGCACACGCTGGCGGTCGACGTACGCGATCGCGGCCAGCTGGCGCGCGAGCTGCTGCGGCTCGCCTCGCGGGTCTGCGCGCGGGTGCGGGCGGCGGAGAAGGTCGGCCGGGTGGTGGCGATCACCGTCCGGTTCAGCGACTTCACGACCGTGTCGCGGTCGAGGTCGTTGGGCGAGCCGACCGACGTGACCCAGGAGGTGTACGCCGCTGCGCTCGCGCTCCTCGAGCGGTTGCTGGACTCGCGGGCCGAGTCGCGGCGACTCGCGGTGCGGCTGGTCGGGGTCCGGGTCGAGGGTCTGCAGCGCCGGCGGCCTGAGCTCGGTCGGCAGCTCGCGTTCGGCGAGCGTGACCCCGGATGGCCCGAGGTCGACCGCGCGATGGACCGGGCGGGTGATCGGTTCGGGAGCTCCGTCGTACGTCCGGCGACGCTGCTCGGGAGCCCGCCGGGCTCACGTGGCGGTCGTTAGCTCGCCGAGATGCAGGTTGCGGTCGACTTCTGGGCAGAGACCCAGCCACAACCTGCATCTCGATGACGCACGGAGTCGACCGGGGGTGGTGCAGGTCTGTGGCGGCGTACCTTCGGCGAGCCTGCGCCGGGCAAAATCTCAGCGCTCCCTACCGCACTCCAGGGACCCCGCCTAGACTTGCCTGACAAGTCGGTTTGATCACAGGCGGAGGTACCGGTGCCACTCTCGGAAGAGGAGCTTCGACTGCTCGAGCAGATGGAGCGCGCCCTCATCGAGGAGGACCCCAAGCTCGCCTCCACCCTGCGCGGGACGACGCTGCGCAACGCGGCCCGCCGCAGCGCGATCATCGCCGGCCTGTGCTTCGCCGCCGGCATCGCGGTGCTGATGACGGGCGTGATCACGCGCTACTGGCAGATCGGCATCCTCGGCTTCATCGTGATGCTCGCCGCCGCGACCATCGGCCTGAGCGCCCTGCGCGGCCACCGGATCGTGCCGGCCTTCGACGAGGCCTCGGCGCGGCAGCGCCACACCCACCCCTCCGGCTTCTCGGTGATCGACGGCGGCCGTCGCTCGCGCAGCGCCTCGCGACCGGTCAAGCGCAACCACTCCTTCATGGACACCCTGCGCACCCGCTGGCGCCGCCGTCGCGACATGGGTGGCTGGTAGGCGCGTTCGTCAGCGCCGCAGCAGGCTGCGCGGCAGCCACCGCGCCAGCCGTGACGCTCGCGGGTCGGCGGCAGCGGTCAGTGCCGCGACCACCTCGGCCGCCTCGTCGCCGAGGTCCGGCGGCACCGTCCCGCCCCGGCCGTAGCGGAGCTCCTCGAGCGCCGTGACGATCGTCGCCAGCGACGGCGCGGCGGTCCACTCGTGACCGCTCGGCGCGTCGGTGCCGACCGCCCGCTCAAGCAGCTCGCCGGTCTCGCGCGGGGACCGGCCGCCGCGCCAGGGGATGCCCAGGTCGGCACAGGTCGCGGCGAGCTCCGCCCACACGTCCTCTGGCCCGCCGGCCAGGCGCGCGACCCGCTGGCGCCGGCGTACGACCGAAGGCACGACGGCGAGCGCTCCGAGCGCCGCCAGCAGCAGGAGCAGCAGCACCCCGCGCACCAGCAGGTTGGGCCCGGCGTCGGCATCGGACGCCGCGGACCCGCTGGGCGTCGCACCGCCCTCGCTCGGCCGAGCGGTCGGCGTGCCGGACGGCCTGGGTGAGGACGGCGCGGCCGACGGCGAGGCGGGAGCCGAGGTCGGCGTCGGCTGTGCCGATGCGGTGTCGGTGGGTAGCGCGGACGGTTGGCCGCCCCCGGATCGATGGGGAGCGACCGGCAGCGTGGAGTAGTCCGGCGCCGACCTCGCGATGGACGCCGGTGTCGGCTCGAACCGCACCCATCCCGCGCCCTTGAAGTAGAGCTCGGGCCACGCGTGCAGGTCGTCGGAGGTGTAGACCCACGTGTCCTTGCCGACCGGGTGCGGACGCAGGAAGCCCACGGCGACGCGCGCCGGGATGCCCGCTACCCGCGCCATGACCGCCATCGCCGAGGCGAACTGCTCGCAGTAGCCCACGCGGCCGCTCGGGCTCAGGAAGGTCGCCAGGGTCTGGCCCGCCTGCCCCCGCGGCGCATCGGTCAGGCTGTAGCGGAACAGCCCGCTGTCGCGGAAGTACGCCTGCAGCAGCCGCGCCTTCTCGTAGTCGTCGCGCCCGCGCGCGGTCACCTGGAAGGCCAGGCTCCGCACCGACGTCGGCACGGTCGAGGGCACGGCGAGGCTGTCCGGTCGCACGTCCGCCGGCGAGGAGTCGCCGAAGAACCGGCCGTCCAGGCCGTAGTCGAGCCGCTCCGCGGTCATGGAGTACGCCGAGCCCGCGGCGTTGGTGTCGCCGGCGGCGATGAAGTCCATGATCGCCGGGTCGTAGCGCCAGTCGCCATCGGCGTTGATCCGGGAGATCGGGTACGCCGTCGGCAGCCAGGTCGAGTCGAAGGCCGGCAGCACCCGCGCCTGCACCTCGTACGCCGTGCGCGGCACGGCCGGGGACAGCCCGGGCGAGAGCGGCACGGCGCCGTCGGCCGTGTGGTCGTCGAGGTGGAGCCGGTCGCCGCTGGACCAGATCAGCCCGGTGAAGCGGTTGAGCGCGGCGATCCGGAGGTAGGACGGGTCGGGCTCGTCGGTCGTGATCTCGACCAGCGGGGTGTGGCTGCGCTTGAGGAGGTCGTGGCGCATGTCGACCACCGGCCGGTGCATGGTGATCCGGCTGCTGCCCGACCCGAAGCCCTCCAGGATGCTCCGCGACGGGACCGGCACCACCGCGGCGACCAGCAGCGCCAGCACGATCGCCCCGACTCCGATCGGCGCCGCCGCCTGCGCCGTGCGACCGGCGGCCGCGAGTGGCGCCGGCGCGGCGATCGGCGTACGTCCCCACTCGTGGCGCCGCTCGTCGGCGTCCATCAGCAGCAGGACGAGGTATCCCGCGGACCCGAGCGCGAACGACAGCGCGCTCGCTCCGACGCCGTCGATGCCGGCCGGCAGCGCGACCACGCCGAGCAGGACCAGGCCGGCCAGCGGCGGGCGGCGTACGTGCAGGACGCACACCTGGGTCAGCCACAGGCAGGCCGCGCCGCCGAGCACCAGCAGGGGAGTGAGGTCGGGCAGCGTCGGGCTCAGCGGCGCGCGGAACTGCCGCGTCGCGTCCAGGCCGTGGGCGAGCGCCGGGCCGAGCGCGTGCGGCCCTCCGGCCGCGAGGACGACGGCCAGCACGGCCACCGCCCCCTCGACACCGAGCACCACGGACGACGGCAGCCGCTCGAGCAGCAGGCTGCCGACCACTGCCAGCACCAGGCCGAGGGCGAGGCAGGCGAGGAGGTACGCCGACGGGTAGGTGATGAAGCCGCGCCACGCCGTCAGCGCGGCCCAGGTGGTCAGCGCGCCGGTCACGCTCAGCGCCAGTCGGTGGCGCAGCGACGGGCTCATCGACCGAACCCGCCCACCGACAGGGACCTCCAGGCATGGTCCAGCGGGTCGCCGCGCCCGATCGTCGCGGCGCGCCAGCCGAGCGAGCGCAGCGTGGCGGCGGTCGACCCGGCGGCCGCCGTGCCCGCCCACTGCTCGACGTCGAGCGTCATCGCGAGCGCCGAGCCGGCGGCCCGGCGTACCCGCGTCAAGGCAGGGCCGTCCGTGTCGAGCAGCCCACCGAGCACCCCCACCACCACGCCGCCCTCGGACGCCCACGCGGCATCGAGATCGGGGCGATCGGACAACGAGACGACGGCCAGCCGCTCGAGGATTGTGGACAGCGGCTCGGCGCCGGCCGAGCACAGGCCGTCGGACCACGCCAGCCGCACGGTGAAGCCATGGGCATCGAGGTGGGCGGCCACCGACGCCGCGACGACGACGGCGAGCTCGAGGCTCCCGGCCGCACCGACGCCGCGGTGCGCAGACGCGCGGTCGTCGAGCAGCACGGTGGCGCGTGCCTCCCACGGCTGCTCCTCGCGGCGCACCATGAGTCCGCCGGTCCGCGCGGAGGAGGGCCAGTGGACCCGGCGCAGGTCGTCGCCGCGCCGGTAGTCGCGCACCATCACGTCGTCGGGTGATCCTGCGGCCGCGTGGGGGAGCCGGCGGTCGCCGTTGCCGGTCCGCCCGCGGCCGATGTCGATCGGCGGCAGGTCGACGACCCGCGGGGTCACCGTCAGGGTCCCGGCCCCGGCCGACGTACGCCGGACCTCGACCAGCCCGAACGGGTCGGTCGCTCGCGTGGTCAGCGGGCCGAGGGCGAAGACGCCGCGTTGGTCGGGCCGCACGGAGTAGGTGAAGTGGTGGGTCGAGCCGCGGCCCGGCCGGTCGATCACGAACCGCGGTCGCGCGCCGAGGGCGTAGGGCAGCACCTCCTCGGCCAGCAGCGTGGTGAGTGCCGAGGCGCCCCGAGCGGTGATGTCCAGCGCCACCTCGGCACTGCTCCCGGCAGCCACCACCGCGTCCGGCAGGGAGCGCGTCACGGTGGCCGACTGACGCCGCCAGCCGAGCAGCAGCCAGGCCAGCAGCGGCAGGCAGGCGAGCAGCACGCCGATCCGCAGCAGCGCCGACTGGCCGAGCAGGAAGGAGCAGAGCACCACGGTCGCGCCGGCGGCGACGAACGCGCGCCCGCGCAACGTCAGGCCGGGCAACTCGGGCGTCCTACGCGGGGACCGGGATCGAGGCGGTGATCCGCTCGAGGATCCCCGCGACCGCGCGGTTGGCCGAGCCGGCCGACGCGGCCGCCGGCAGAAGCCGGTGTGCCAGCACGGGCTGGACCAGGGCGCGCACGTCGTCGGGCAGGACGAAGTCGCGGCGCTGCAGGGCGGCGTACGCCTTGGCGGCCCGGACCAGGTGCAGCGTGGCGCGCGGCGAGGCGCCGAGCAGCAGCTCGGGGGTGCTGCGCGTGGCGGCGGTGAGCGCGACGGCGTACTCCTGCACCGGCGGGGAGAGGTGCACCTGGGCCACGGACTCGATCACCTTGCGCATCTCGGCCGCGTCCGTGACGGGGGAGAGGTCGTCGAGCGGGTTGGCGCCGGCGTGGTGCGCGATCATCGCGAGCTCGGCGGCCTGGACGGGGTAGCCGATCGACACGCGCGCCATGAAGCGGTCGCGCTGTGCCTCGGGCAGCGCGTAGGTGCCCTCCATCTCGACGGGGTTCTGGGTGGCGATCACCATGAACGGCGAGTCCAGCGGGTAGGTCTGGTTGTCGACGGTGACCTGGTGCTCCTCCATGCACTCCAGCAGGGCCGACTGGGTCTTGGGGGAGGCGCGGTTGATCTCGTCGCCGATCACGATGTTGGCGAACACGCCGCCCGGGCGGAACTCGAACTGACGCGTGGCCTGGTTGTAGATCGAGACGCCGGTGACGTCGGAGGGCAGCAGGTCCGGCGTGAACTGGATCCGCCGCACGCTGGCGTCGATCGAGCGGGCCAGCGCCTTGCTCAGCTGGGTCTTGCCGACGCCGGGCACGTCCTCGAGGAGGAGGTGGCCCTCGGCGAGCAGGACGACCAGCGCAGCGGTGACCACCTCGCTCTTGCCCTCGATGACCCGCTCCACGTTCGCGCGGATCTTCTGCGCCACCGCAGCGACGGCCGAGACATCAGCGATTTCCACGCCGCAACCGTACGGCACCGCCGTGGTGCGCAGGTGGAGCAACCGGGGTGGGGTGCGCGGTGGAGACACGGGGAGGAAGGTGGTTGACGGTGGGGGAAAGTGGAGTACTGTGGTGGAAAGTGGAGGAAAGCGGAGCCTGAGGTCGAACTAGCAGGGGGGTGCCGGATGCTCTTCATGGGCACCTACACCCCGAAGCTCGACGACAAGGGGCGCCTCTTCCTCCCGGCGAAGTTCAGGGATCGACTCGCGGAGGGCCTCGTGGTGACGCAGGGACAGGAGAACTGCCTCGTCGTCTGGCCGTCCGACGTCTTCGCTGAGGAGGCCGAGCGGGCAGCCGCCCGGCCGATGACCAACCGGGCCGCACGGCACTACGCACGCGTCCTGTTCGCCGGCGGCGAGGAGGCCGTCCCGGACAAGCAGGGCCGGATCGGCGTACCGGCCAACCTGCGCGAGTACGCCGGCCTCGAGCGCGAGGTCGTCGTGATCGGCGTACGGGATCGCCTGGAGATCTGGAACCCCGTCAAGTGGCGCGAGTTCCAGCAGGCGGCCCTCGAGGAGTTCGCCGACCTCGACGAGGACGACGACTAGCTCACCGTGATCGAGCAGGTCGCACAGCGACGTCTCGAGATCCACCTTCAGAAGTTCACAGCGGATCCGCAGGGCCAGATCTCGGCCCGCTCTCACTCAACGCGGCACTCACCTGGGACACCTTCCCCGGCCCCAGGCGAGACGCACCCCGGTACCTGGGACACCTTCCCCGGCCCCAGGCACCGATCGAGCCTCGAGAGCGGGCGGGGGTCTGACCCTACGGATCCGCAGCAGTTCTTTTCACGCAGCACAACGCTTCAAGGGGTCGAGAGCCAGATGGCGAAAGCGCAGCACGTGCCGGTCATGGTCGACCGCATCGTGGCGCTCCTCGACCCCGCGCTCACCCGGGCGGACCGGGACCGGACGGTGCTGGTCGACTGCACGCTCGGCCTCGGTGGTCACACCGAGGCGGTGCTGACCCGCTGCCCGCGGGCGCGCGTGATCGGCATCGACCGCGACCCGCGGGCCCTCGAGCTGAGCCGCGAGCGGCTCGCGCCGTTCGGCGACCGCTTCATCGGCGTCCAGGCGGTGTACGACGAGATCCCCGACGTGCTGCGCGACCAGGGACTGGCCGAGGTGGACGCCTTCCTCTTCGACCTGGGTGTGTCCTCGATGCAGCTCGACCTGCGCGAGCGCGGCTTCGCGTACTCCGTCGACGCGCCGCTGGACATGCGGATGGGCGACTCCGGCATCACCGCCGCCGAGATCCTCAACACCTACGAGCCGCGCGACCTGGTCCGGATCTTCAAGGAGTACGGCGAGGAGCGCAACGCCCGTCGCATCGTCGACGCGATCGTGCGCGAGCGGGCCAAGGCGCCGTTCACCGACAGCGGCCGGCTCGTGGAGCTGTTGTACGACGCCATCCCGGCCCCCGCCCGGCGTACGGGAGGCCACCCCGCCAAGCGGACCTTCCAGGCCCTGCGCATGGAGGTCAACGACGAGCTCCGCGTGCTGGAGCGGGCGATGCCGGCAGCGGTCGACGCCATCGCCGTCGGTGGACGGGTCGTCGTGGAGAGCTACCACTCGCTCGAGGACCGCCTCGTCAAGCGCGTCTTCACGGCCGCGACCGCCAGCCACGTCCCCGACGACCTGCCGTTCGTCCCCGAGGGCCAGGAGCCGGCGCTGCGCCTGGTCACCCGCGGCGCCGAGCAGGCCTCCGAGCAGGAGATCGAAGAGAACCCCCGAGCCGCCAGCGTGCGGCTGCGTGCCATCGAGCGCGTCCGTCCCGCACCGAACCTTCCCGTCAAGCCCCGTCGAAAGGGAGTCGCCTGATGAGCAGCACCGCACCGAACCTCAACCGGTTGCCGCGCATCGCGCCTCGGCTGGCCCAGGCGGCCGCCGAGCGTGCCCGCCTGTTCGTCGTACCTCGTCCTGCCACGCAGCGTGCGCCGCGCGTGCCGTTCGTGGTGCTGATCAGCGCGATCCTGCTGGTCGGTGTGCTCGGCCTGCTGTTCTTCAACACCTCCATGCAGGAGGCGGCGTTCCGCGAGACCAGGCTGACCCAGCAGGCACGCGACCTGGACGCGCAGGGCGAGGCGCTGCAGATGCAGCTCGACCAGCTGCGCGACCCGCAGCGGATCGCCGTGGCCGCGCAGCGGATGGGGATGATCATCCCCGAGAGCCCGTCCGGGGTGATCGACCTGTCGACGGGGAGGATCACCGGTCACCCGGGTCCGGCGATCGGTACCGGCCTGCCGCTGGCTCCGCCGCGTCCGGTCCGTCCCGGCGCCTTCGACCCGGCGCCGGTGAAGGCGGCCCCGACCACCACCACGGCCACCGGGACCGCGACGACGACCACGACGGCCGAGTCCACGGCGACGGGCACGAAGAAGTCGACGAACAAGGCGGCGAAGAACCGCGCGTCCGGCGCGCCCACCCGAACTCGCTGAGCCGACCACCTAGGTTGGGGGAGTGAGCCGGAAGAGCACCCCGTCCGGAGGCGGGTCCATGCAGCGAGGCGCACCGCACCCGCGGCTGCGCGCGGGTTTCATCTTCATCGCGATCGTGCTCTCGATCTTCGGTGCCCGCCTGATCCAGCTGCAGGCGGTGGACCCGAGCGGCTACGCCAACATGGCGGCCCGCGACGGCAGCGAGCCGATCGTGCTGCCGGCGACGCGTGGCCAGATCACCGACCGCAACGGCCAGCCGTTCGCGCAGTCGGTGGCCGGCAAGATGATCGTCGCCGACCCCACGATGACGGCCAAGAACGCCGGCAAGCTCGCCTCGTTCCTGACCCGCCGGCTGCACGTCGACTACTTCTCCACGCTGAACAAGCTGCGCGCCAAGAACACCCGGTTCGAGTACATCGCCCGCCAGGTCCCCGCGGCCGAGGCCACCTCCGTCGTCGGTGACGCCGACAGCGCCAACATGGGCGGCCTGTTCACCAACAACGACCCGCTGCGCATCTACCCGCAGCGCGACGTCGGCGCCAACCTGGTCGGCTTCCTCGGCACCCCGCTCGACAACGGCGCCGCGCACCCGCTCGCCGGGCTCGAGGCCAACTTCAACAACTACCTCTCGGGCAAGGACGGCTCGGCGCACTACGAGGTCGGCGCCGGCAACACCATCCCGCTCGGTGACAACACCGAGGTCCCGGCCGTCGACGGCAAGAACCTGAGGACCACGATCGACTCGGGCATGCAGTGGTACGCCCAGAGCGTGCTGAAGAAGGCGGTCCGCGGCGCGGCCGCCAAGTCCGGCATCGCGATCGTGATGGACACCAAGACCGGCCAGCTGCTGGCACTGGCCGACTACCCGACGTACGACGCGAGCGTCCCCCGCGAGTCGAGCCGTAAGCTCTACCGGTCGGCCGCGCTGACCGACGTCTACGAGCCGGGCTCGGTGGAGAAGACGCTCACGCTGAGCTCGCTGATCGATGCCGGCAAGGCGACGATGCACACCAGGCTGCGGGTCCCGGGTGAGCTGCCGGTCGAGGACCGGGTCATCCACGACTGGTTCCCGCACGGCAAGATCGACCTGACCCTCGCGGGCGTCATCGCCCAGTCCTCCAACATCGGCACGGTGCTCGCGCAGCAGAGCTTCCCGGCCGCGCAGATGCGCCGCTACCTGACCGAGTTCGGCCTGGGCAAACCCGCCAACGTCGGCCTCAGCGCCGAGTCGGCCGGCATCCTGCCGCCGCTTGCCGACTGGACCGCGGGCATCAAGGACCGCATCGCCTTCGGCCAGTCGCTGTCCGTCAACGCGCTGCAGGAGATCACCGGCGTCAACACGATCGCCAACGGCGGCGTACGCGTCGATCCCTCGCTCGTCCTGGGCTCGGCCACCGACGACAAGGGCGACCAGATCGGCAGCGACGACGCGACCGAGCGTCGTGTCATCGGCACACGCGCGGCCAACCAGATGACCCAGATGATGGAGCAGGTCGTCAAGCCGGCGCCGATCGGCGTCGCGCCCAAGGCGCAGGTCCCCGGATACGTCGTGGCCGGCAAGACCGGTACGGCGCAGGAGGTCGGTCCGTCGGGTCGCTACGACCGCACCACGGTCTCGTTCGCCGGCTTCGCGCCGGCCGACGACCCGCGGTTCACGATCTACGTCGTCATCAAGTCCCCGCGTGCGGGCAGCGGCGGTGGCTCGACCGCCGGTCCGGTGTTCTCGCAGCTGATGGCCTACGCCCTTCGTCGCTACGGCGTGCCGCACACCGGCGCCAAGCCGTCCGACGTACGCACGACGTGGTGAGCGCCGAGCCCGTCCCCACCCGGCCGCGTCGGCCGCAGCCGGTGTCGCTGGAGGGGCTGGCGGTGCCGGTCACGGGCATCTGCCTGGACTCGCGCCGGGTGCAGCCCGGTGACCTGTACGTCGCTCTGCCCGGCGCGACCGTCCACGGCGCCATGTTCGTCCCCCAGGCGAGCGCCGCCGGGGCCGTTGCCGTGCTCACGGACGCCGAGGGCCGCGCTGCGGCCGAGGAGGCCGGTCTGCCCGTGCTCGAGGTGGCCTCCGTGCGCGCGGCGCTCGGCGCCGTCTCGGCGGAGGTGTATGGCCACCCGGCGCAACGGATGCGGATGATCGGTGTCACCGGCACCCAGGGCAAGACCACGACGACCCGGCTGCTGGACGAGGGCCTGCGGGCCGCCGGGGTCAGCTCCGCGGTCATCGGCACGGTCGGCACCCGGATCGCCGGCGTCGAGGTGAAGACCGCGCTGACCACCCCTGAGGCGCCCGACCTGCACGGCCTGTTCGCGGCGATGCTCGAGCGCGGTGTCGAGGCGTGCGCGATGGAGGTCTCCAGCCACGCGCTGGTGATGGGCCGGGTCGACGGCGTGGTGTTCGACGTCGCGGTCTTCCTCAACCTGGGCCGCGACCACCTCGACTTCCACGCCGACGTCGAGGACTACTTCCAGGCCAAGGCCTCGCTGTTCACCCCCGAGCGCGCTGCGCTGGGCCTGGTGTTCGTCGACGACGAGCACGGGCGACGGCTCGCCGCCGAGTGCTCGATCCCGATCCGCACCCTCTCGCTGGCGACCGATGCCGACTGGCGAGCCGTCGACCTGGCGCCGCGGCCCGATCGCACCGACTTCACGGTGATCACCCCGGACGGCGAACGGATCGCCGCCGGCGTACCCCTGCCGGGCGACTTCAACGTCGTCAATGCCCTCGCTGCCATCGCCGCGGGTGCCGAGACCGGGTTCGACGCGGCCGCAGTCGCGCGCGGCATCGCTGTGGGGGCGGGCGTGCCCGGAAGGCTGGAGCGCATCGAGACCGCTCGCGGGTTCGAGGTCTTCGTCGACTACGCCCACAAGCCCGACGCCGTGGAGGCGGTGCTGCGCACGCTCCGCCCGGTCACCTCTGGCCGGCTGGTCGTCGTGCTCGGCGCGGGTGGCGACCGCGACCGGGGAAAGCGCCCGATCATGGGTGAGATCGCGGCCCGGCTGGCCGACCTCGTCGTCGTCACCGACGACAACCCCCGCACCGAGGACCCGGCGACGATCCGGGCCGAGGTCCTGGCCGGTGCTCGTGGTGAGGCGACCGTGACCGAGGTCGGCGACCGGCGCGAGGCGATCGCGACGGCCCTACGCGACGCGGGTCCCGGTGACGTGATCGTCGTCGCGGGCAAGGGCCACGAGACCGGTCAGGAGATCAACGGCGTGGTGCATCCCTTCGACGACCGCGAGGTCGTGCGCGACGTGCTCAGGACGCTGCGATGATCCCGATGACCCTCGCCGAGATCGCCGACGTCGTCGGCGGCGAGCTGCACGGCGACCCCGACCGAGTCGTCTCGGGGGTGGCGTACGTCGACAGCAGGAGCCCGGTCGAGAGCGGCCTGTACGTCGCCATCGTGGGGGAGCGGGTCGACGGTCACGACTTCGCGAGCGGTGCGTACGCCGTGCTCGGCTCCCGTCCCACCGACGCACCCACGATCGTGGTGGACGACCCGACCGTCGCGCTCGGCCTGCTGGCGCGCCACGTGGTCGATGCCCTCGGCGTGCCCGTGTTGGCGATGACCGGCTCGCAGGGCAAGACCGGCACCAAGGACTACCTCGCCGGTGTGCTCCGCGCGATCCACGGTGACGGCGCGGTCGTGGCCACCGCGGGCAACAACAACAACGAGCTCGGCGTACCCCTCACGGTCCTGCGCGCCACCGCCGACACCGAGTTCCTGGTCGTCGAGATGGGCGCGCGCGGCATCGGCCACATCGCCCAGCTCTGCGCCATCGCGCCCCCGAACGTCGCCGCGTTCCTCAACGTCGGGACCGCCCACGTGGGGGAGTTCGGCGGGCAGGAGCAGATCGCGCTGGCCAAGTCCGAGATCTTCGCCGGCATCCGTGAGGGCGGCACGACCGTTCACAACGCCGACGACCCGAACGTGGCCGCCAAGGCGCCTGCCGGGTCCACCTCCTTCGGCAGCGACGGTGACGTCCGCTGGCGCAACGTCGAGCTGGACGAGCTCGGGCGCCCGGCGTTCGAGCTCGGCCACCTCGACGGGTGGTTCCCGGTGCGGCTCCAGCAGATCGGTAGGCACCAGGTCCTCAACGCGACGGCGGCAGCGGCGATGGCGATCGCGATCGGCGACGACCCGGCCGAGGTGGCGGCAGCGCTGAGCACGGTCACCCCGGCGTCCCGCTGGCGGATGGAGCTGTCCGAGCGACCCGACGGCCTGGTGGTCCTCAACGACTCCTACAACGCCAACCCCGAGTCGATGCGGGCCGCCCTCGAGGCCGTCACCGCCATCGGCGAGCGGTCGGCCCGCCGCACGATCGCGGTGCTCGGACCGATGTTCGAGCTCGGCGACCAGCACGACGCCGGCCACCGCAAGGTCGGCGCCGCGGCGGCCGAGCTGGGGGTCGACGTACTTGTCGTGGTGGGGGACCAGGCGAGCCCGATCGCCGCCGGTGCGCGTGAGCACGTGAATCCCGCCACGATCGAGGTGACCACGGTTCCGGGCCGCGAGGACGCCGTGGCGTGGTTGCGGCAGAATGCCGGACCGGGAGACGTGGTGCTGGTGAAGGCCTCGCGCGGCGCCGCCCTGGAACAGATCGCCGAGCAGCTGCTGGCCGATCAGACCGACCAGTCAGAGGAGCACCCCAGGTGAAGGCGATCCTGCTCGGCGGAGGCATCGCCCTGCTGATCTCGCTGATCGGCACCCGCACGGCGATCACCTACTTCACCCGGCTGGGCTACGGCCAGGAGATCCGTGAGGACGGCCCGACCAGCCACCACACCAAGCGCGGGACGCCCACGATGGGCGGCGTCGCGATCATCCTCGCGGCCGTCCTCGGGTACGCCGCCGCCAAGCTGATCACCTGGACCGAGCCGAGCGCCTCCGCGCTGCTGCTGCTGTTCCTGTTCGTCGGCATGGGCCTGGTGGGCTTCCTCGACGACTTCATCAAGATCTACAAGCAGCGCAACCTCGGGCTGCGCAGCCGCGCCAAGATGATCGGCCAGACGATCATCGCGCTGGTCTTCGGGGGCCTGGCGCTCTCGCCGTGGCTCGAGGACGCCCACGGTCGTACGCCGGCCTCCGAGCACGTCTCGTTCCTGCGCGACATCAGCTGGCTGGCGCTGCCGATGGTCATCACGATGGCTCTGATCTGGCTCTACGTCGCCGGCTTCTCCAACGCCGTCAACCTGACCGACGGCCTGGACGGCCTGGCCGCCGGGGCGAGCGCGATGGTGTTCGGTGCCTACACGATCATCAACATCTGGCAGAACAACCAGTTCTGCCAGAGCCGGCCGGGGCCCAGCTGCTACGACGTGCGCGATCCGCTCGACCTGGCGATCATCGCCGCGGCGATCACCGGCGCCTGCATCGGCTTCCTGTGGTGGAACGCCTCGCCGGCCAAGATCTTCATGGGCGACACCGGCTCGCTCGCGCTCGGCAGCGCGCTGGCCGGCTTCGCGATCCTGACCCGCACCGAGCTCCTGCTGGTCGTCCTCGGCGGCCTGTTCGTGATCGAGACGCTGTCGGTGATGATGCAGGTCAGCTACTTCAAGATGACCAAGGGCAAGCGCATCTTCCGGATGGCGCCGATCCACCACCACTTCGAGATGCTCGGGTGGGAGCAGGTCACGGTCGTGATCCGGTTCTGGATCATCACCATCCTCTGCGTCGCGGGCGGCGTCGGTGTCTTCTACGCCGAGTGGGTCGCCAAGCTGTGAGCGGGATCGATCCGACCGGCCTGGGGCGCGACGACTCCTGGGACGGCGTGCATGCCGTCGTGGCGGGCTTCGGCGCCAGCGGTGCCGCCGCCGCCGACAACCTGCTGTTCCTCGGCGCCGACGTCACCGTCCTGACCAACGCGATCGGCGCTCCGATCCAGGAGCGCGCCGACCTGCTGGAGACCCTCGGCGCCGTCTTCACGACCGGTGCCGGCGCCACCGACACGCTGCCCGACGACGTCGACGTCCTCGTCGTCTCGCCCGGCTTCCCGCCGACCTCCGCGCTCGTGGTCCAGGCGCAGGAGCGCGGCGTACCCGTCTGGGGCGAGGTCGAGCTGGCCTGGCGCCTGCGGGGGAGCGACCCCGCGCCGTGGCTGTGCGTGACCGGCACCAACGGCAAGACCACGACCGTGCAGATGCTCGAGACGATCCTGCGTGAGGCCGGTCTGCGTGCCGTCGCCGCCGGCAACGTCGGCCTGCCGATCACCGAGGCCGTGATGGACCCCGAGCCCTACGACGTCATCGTCGCCGAGCTCTCCAGCTTCCAGCTGCACTACACCGACTCGATGGCCGCCGAGTCGGCCGCCGTCCTGAACCTCGCCGAGGACCACCTCGACTGGTACGGGCCGGGCGAGGCGGGCATGACGGCGTACGCCGCCGACAAGGGCCGCATCTACACCGGTGTCCAGCGGGCCTGCGTCTACAACGTCGAGGACCTCGCCACCCGCGAGCTCGTCGAGGAGGCCGACGTCGTCGAAGGCGCGCGCGCGATCGGCTTCACCCTCGGTACGCCGGGCGTCGGCATGGTCGGCGTGGTCGAGGACATCCTGGTCGACCGGGCGTTCATCGACGAGCGCCAGACCAGCGCGGCCGAGCTGTGCACGATCGCCGACCTCTACTCGCTCGCGCCGCACTTCGTGGCCAATGCCCTGGCCGCCGCCGCGCTCGCGCGGGCGCACGGCATCAGCCAGGCCGCCGTACGCGACGGGCTGAAGGCGTTCCGTCCCGACGGCCACCGCATCGCCACCGTCGCGGTGCGCGACGAGATCACCTGGATCGACGACTCCAAGGCGACCAATCCGCACGCCGCGAAGTCCTCCCTGCTGGCCTTCGAGCCCGTCGTCTGGATCGCCGGCGGGCTGGCCAAGGGAGCGCAGTTCGACGAGCTCGTCGAGCAGGCCAAGGACCGGATCCGGGCCGCGATCCTGATCGGCACCGACCGCGACCTGATCGCCGAGGCGCTTTCGCGACACGCTCCGGATGTCCCGATCATCCTGGTGGACAGCGGCGAGACTGGATCCGTAGACGAAGCTGTCCCACCGGCCGACCGGCTGATGGCCCGCGTCGTCGAGGCTGCGGCCCAGGCCGCTCGCCCCGGTGACACGGTGCTCCTCGCGCCGGGCTGCGCGTCGATGGACCAGTTCACCGACTACAAGGCGCGGGGCGACGCCTTCGCGACGGCGGTCCACCGCCACCTGGACACGTCAGCCTGACAGCAACGCGAACGGAGGGGTCGCCATCACCACCGTCTCGCCCGAGCGCCAGCCCCGCTTCAAGCTCGGCCTCAAGCTGCCGCGGATCTCCGTGGCCCGGCCCGCCTGGGTGCAGGCCGCCAAGGACGCGCTCGACCGCCCGCTGACGACCTACTACCTGCTCCTCGGCTCGGTCGCGCTGCTGCTGACCATCGGCCTGATCATGGTGCTGAGCGCCTCGAGCGTCTACTCCTACCGCCTCAACAACGGCAACTCCTACGCCGTCGTCGAGCGCCAGCTGATGTGGGTGATCCTGGCGATCCCGTGCGGTTTCTTCGCCTCGCGGGTGTCCCAGAAGTGGCTGCGCAGCCTGGTCTACCCGGGCTTCGCCCTCTCGCTCGCGCTGCTCTTCGCCACGGTGTTCCTCGGCCGCGACGTCAACGGCAACACCAACTGGCTGGTCCTCGGCCCGGTCCAGATCCAGCCCTCCGAGATCGCCAAGTTCGCGCTGATCATCTGGGCGGCCCACATCTTCGCCAACAAGGAGCGCCGCCTCGGCCGGCTCAACGAGATGCTCATCCCGGTCGTCCCGGGCATGGGCCTCGCGCTGCTGCTGGTGCTCGCCGGCGACGACCTCGGCACCGCGCTCGTCTTCTTCGCGATCCTGATGGGCATGCTCTGGGTCGTCGGTGCACCGCGGCGCCTGTTCGGCCTCGGCCTCGGTGCGGTCGCCCTGCTCGCCGGCCTGCTGGTCGCCATCGACCCCGTGCGCATGGCCCGCCTGACCAACTTCATGGACCCGATGGCGGCGTACCACTCCACTGGCTGGCAGGCGGTCCACGGCCTGTTCGCGCTCGCGAGCGGCGGCGTCTTCGGCGAGGGCATCGGCGCCAGCCAGCAGAAGTGGGGATCGCTGCCCGAGGCGCACACCGACTACATCTTCGCGGTGCTCGGCGAGGAGCTGGGCCTGGTCGGCACGATGCTGGTCGTCGCGCTGTTCCTGGTCATCGCCTACGCCATCGTGCGGATCGCGCGCGAGACCACCGACCCGTTCATCCGCTACGCCAGCTTCGGCATCGCGATCTGGCTGCTCGGCCAGATGATCATCAACGTCGGCATGGTGCTCGCCCTGCTGCCCGTCATCGGCATCCCGCTCCCGCTCGTCTCGTACGGCGGTTCTAGCCTTGTCCCGACCCTGACCGCACTCGGTCTGGTGATCGGATTCGCCCGGCGCGAGCCGGCCGCTGCACGCGCGCTGGCCATGAAGCGCCGGGACAAGGCGAAGGGACGCTGAACCCCGTGAAGGTGCTGCTCGCCGGCGGTGGAACCGCCGGTCACACGTCGCCGCTGCTCGCGACCGCCGACGCCCTGCGTCGCCTCGACCCGTCGGTCGAGATCACCTGCCTGGGCACTCCGCGCGGCCTGGAGAACACCGTCGTCCCGGCCGCGGGCTACCCGCTCGAGCTGGTCCCGCCGGTCCCGCTGCCGCGCCGCCCCAACGCCGACCTGGCCCGCGTCCCGGCGCGCCTGCGCGGTGCGGTCAAGGCCACCCTCGACATCATCGACCGGATCCAGCCCGACGTCGTCGTCGGCTACGGCGGGTACGTCTCCATGCCGGCGTACGTCGCCGCGCGGCGGCGCAAGCTGCCCCTGGTCGTCCACGAGCAGAACGCCCTGCCGGGCATCGCCAACAAGGTCGGCGCGCGCCTGGCCGACCGGGTCGCGGTCAGCTTCCCGGACACCCCGCTGCGCAACGCCGAGTACGTCGGCCTGCCGATCCGCCGGATGGTCTCGACCCTCGACCGCGCAGCGCTGCGCGACGAGGCCCGCGCGTTCTTCGGCCTGGACATCGAGCGCCCGACGCTCGTCGTCACCGGCGGCTCCCAGGGCGCGTGGCGCCTCAACCGGGCGATCGCCGGCGCCTCGGCGGCACTGGGCGCGGCCGGCGTACAGGTCCTGCACGTCGTGGGGCCCAAGGGCACCGAGGACCCCGAGTGGGTCGAGCCGGTCCGCAGCGGCGTCCCGTACGTCGTGGTCCCGTACGTCGACCGGATGGACTACGCCCTGGCCGCCGCCGACCTGATGGTCTGCCGCGCAGGTGCCTCCAGCGTCAGCGAGGCCGCCGCGGTCGGCGTACCCGCCATCTTCGTGCCGCTCGCCATCGGCAACGGCGAGCAGGCCCTCAACGCCAAGCCCGTCGTCGACGCCGGGGGAGCGCTGCTGCGCGCCGACGCCGACTTCGACGCCGACTACGTCGCCGACATCGTTCCCGAGCTGGCCAACGACCCGGCCCGGCTGGCCGCGATGAGTGCCGCCGCCTCGGGCCTGGTGCACCGTGACGCCGACGAACGCCTGGCGCGGATCATCCTCGAGGTCGCCAGGTGAAGATCCCGGTCCCCGCCGAGATCCTGCCCGCCGACCAGCTCGGCCGGGTGCACTTCATCGGCATCGGCGGCGCCGGGCTCTCCGGCATCGCGCGGCTGATGCACCAGTCCGGCGTACCCGTGACCGGCAGCGACGGTGCCGACTCGGCCGTCGTCCAGGCGCTGCGCGCCGAGGGCATCGAGGTGTACGTCGGGCACGCCGCCGACCAGCTCGGCGACGCCGACACCGTGATCGCGACGACCGCCGCTCGCGAGGACAACCCCGAGATCGTCGCGGCGCAGGCCCGCGGGCTGCGACTCTGGCCGCGCTCGGCCGGCCTGCAGTCGGTGCTCGTCGGCCGTCGCGTCGTCGCGATCGCCGGCACCCACGGCAAGACCACCACGACCGCGATGACGACGGTGGCGCTGCAGGAGGCAGGGCTGGACCCGACCTTCGCGATCGGCGCCGAGGTCGCCACGCTCGGCACCAACGCCCGCCTGGGCTCCGGCCCGGTGGCGGTCGTCGAGGCCGACGAGTCCGACGGCGCGTTCCTCGTCTACACCCCCGAGCTGGGTGTGATCACCAACGTCGATGCCGACCACCTCGACCACTGGGGCACCGAGGAGGCCTACGAGGCCGCCTTCGCCGAGTTCGCGGCGCGCGCCGGCACCACCATCGCCGAGCGCCCCGACCTCGCGACCGTGACTGCCGGCTTCGACCGGGACGCCCTGGTGCGCGGCAGCGACCTGGTGATCGAGGGTGGGCGCACCCGCTTCCACGTGACCGCGCGCGGCGTCGACCTCGGCGAGGTCGAGCTGGCCGTGCCCGGCCGCCACTACGCCCAGGACGCGCTGTTCGCGCTGGCTGTCGGGCTCGAGCTCGGCGGTGAGCCTGCCGCGCTGATCCGTGGGCTCGCGCGCCACCAGGGCGCCAAGCGCCGGATGGAGTCGATCGGGGCGGTCGACGGCGTGCGGGTCTACGACTCCTACGCCCACCACCCCAGCGAGATCCGGGGCGACCTCGAGGCCGCCCGGTCGCTGGTCGCCGAGGGCGGCCGCCTGATCGTCTGCTTCCAGCCCCACCTGGTCTCGCGCACCCGCCTCTTCGGCGCCGAGATGGGCCGGGAGCTCTCGGCCGCCGACCACGTCGTGGTGATGGACGTCTACCTCGCCCGCGAGGACGCCGACCCCGAGGTCACCGGCGCGCTCGTCGCCGACGCGGTCACCCTGCCCGCCGGGAAGGTCCGCTTCGAGCCGGACCGCGCCGCCGTCGTACCTCTCCTCGCGGGTCTCGCCGGGCCCGGCGACGTCGTGCTCACCCTCGGTGCCGGTGACGTGACCGCGCTCGCACCGCAGGTCGTCGAGGCGCTGGAGCGGGCGCGTGGCTGACCCGCAGGCCCGGACCCGGCGCCGGTTCGCGCGCCGGCAATGGGGTCGACGCTGGCTGACCTGGCGCTACCTCCTGGTCGTGCTGCTGGCCCTCGCGCTCGGGGGTCTGGCGATCTACGCCGTCTACTTCTCCCCGTGGCTGCGGGTCGAGGGCGTCCAGGTCGTCGGGATGCAGCAGCTCAAGACCGAGCAGGTCCTCAAGCGGGCGCAGGTGCCGATGGGGGAGACCCTCGCCCGCACCGACCTGCACGCGATCGAGCTGCGCGTCGAGGCGATGCCGATCGTGAAGTCGGCCGACGTCTCCCGCTCCTGGCCCCACAAGATCCGGATCGAGGTCGTGGAGCGTACGCCGGTCGCGGTGCTCGCGCGTGACAGCTACTTCGTCCAGGTCGACGCCTCCGGCGTACCTTTCATGCCGCGCCTGAAGACCCCCGGCCGGCTGCCGACCATCGAGACCGGCCCGACCGCCGATGCCAGCGCGCTGCGCGAAGGTGCCAAGGTCGCCGCGGCCCTGCCGCCCGAGATCGCCAAGCTCGTCGACCACATCAGCGTCGACACCATCGACCAGATCGACCTGGTCCTGCGCGACGGCCGTCGTGTGCGCTGGGGGAGTGCGGACGAGTCCGACGCCAAGGCCCAGGTCCTGCTCGACCTGCTCAAGACCAAGGCGCGGTCCTTCGACGTCTCCGTGCCCGGGCTGCCCACCACCCGCTGAGCCTGCGAGGTGCTGCAGGTTTCCCAAGGGATGCAGGGAAACCTGCGCTTCCCAGGGGTTGCAGCGCCAGGGGAGTGCAGGTTCGGCTGCATCCCTTGGGAAACCTGCAGGGTGGCGGCGTGTCTGCCGCATTCGGTACGCCGGGCTGCCTACTGTCATGACCACGAAGAGGTTGACATAACTATAACCCTCAGGCTGAGGGTCACGGTTGAGGCCTCGGAGACACGGAACTTCAAGCAGGTCTTCCTGCACAGCACGCGAACGCACATCAGTCACACGGAAACGAGGAGTGGTCCACCGTGGGAGCAGCACAGAACTACCTGGCCATCATCAAGGTGGTGGGCATCGGCGGCGGCGGCGTCAACGCCGTCAACCGGATGATCGAGGTCGGGCTCAAGGGCGTCGAGTTCATCGCCATCAACACCGACGCGCAGGCGCTCCTCATGAGCGATGCCGACGTCAAGCTCGACATCGGTCGTGAGCTGACCCGCGGCCTGGGTGCCGGCGCCAACCCCGACGTCGGGGCCAAGGCGGCCGAGGACCACGCCGAGGAGATCGAGGAGGTGCTCAAGGGCGCCGACATGGTCTTCGTGACCGCGGGTGAGGGTGGTGGCACCGGCACCGGTGGCGCTCCCGTCGTCGCCCGCATCGCCCGCTCGCTCGGCGCGCTGACCATCGGTGTGGTCACCCGCCCGTTCCAGTTCGAGGGTGCGCGCCGCAAGAAGTCGGCCGACGACGGCATCGAGCGGCTCCGCGAGGAGGTCGACACCCTCATCGTCATCCCCAACGACCGGCTGCTGCAGATCTCCGACCGCAGCGTCTCGGTCATGGACGCCTTCCGCCAGGCCGACCAGGTCCTGCTGCAGGGTGTCTCCGGCATCACCGACCTGATCACGACCCCGGGTCTGATCAACGTCGACTTCGCCGACGTCAAGGCCGTCATGTCCAACGCCGGCTCGGCGCTGATGGGCATCGGCTCGGCCCGCGGCGACGACCGTGCGCTGGCCGCTGCCGAGATGGCCGTCTCCTCGCCGCTGCTCGAGGCGAGCATCGAGGGTGCGCACGGTGTGCTGCTCTCGATCGCCGGTGGCTCCGACCTCGGCATCTTCGAGATCAACGAGGCGGCCGCCATGGTCGCCGACGCGGTCCACCCCGAGGCGAACATCATCTTCGGCACGATCATCGACGACGCCCTCGGCGACGAGGTCCGTGTGACCGTCATCGCCGCCGGCTTCGACGGCGGCATGCCCAAGCGTCGCGACGGTGCCACCGCGCTGCGTCGCCCCGGCCAGGAGGAGACGTCGTCCGCCGCGGCCGCGGCCGCCACCCGCCGCGAGGACTCGGCCCCGGTCACTGCCTCGGCGCCCGCGTCGCAGGCCACGGTCCAGACGTCGCAGCCCTACCAGCAGTTCCAGCCGTCCCAGCCGGAGCCCGCCGCGGCCCGTCCCGCGCCGTCGATGGACTTCGACGACGACCTGGACGTCCCCGACTTCCTCAAGTAGGTCGTCCCGCTCCGACCAAGGGCCTGATGTTCGCGTTCCGTGCAACCGTCGACCCGGGCACCCGTGAGGGTGCCCGGGTCGATGTCGCGTTCTCTGACGCATCGCTCGACCTGCAGGAGGGCGGCGACGCGTTCGACACCGGCGTCGCCGCGCTGGTCGCCGAGATCGGCGTACCCCTTGCTCGGCTGACCCAGGTCCACGGGGCCGACGTGATCACGCTCGAGGACACGCCCGAGGGGAACAGGGGAGATGCCGATGCCCTCGTTACCGATCGCCCCGGCGTCGCGCTGATGATCCGGGTCGCCGACTGCATCCCGGTGCTGCTCGGCGACGCCGATGCCGGCGTCATCGGAGCTGCCCATGCGGGCCGCCGCGGCGTCGAGCTCGACGTCGTCACCCGCACCGTGGAGCGCATGCGCGCTCTCGGCGCCACCGACATCCGCGCATGGATCGGACCGCACATCTGCGGCCACTGCTACGAGGTGCCCGAGGCCATGCGCGACGAGGTCGCCGCGCTCGTCCCGCAGACCCGTGCCGAGACCTCCTGGGGCACGCCCGCCCTCGACCTGGGCGCCGGCGTCGCGGCACAGCTCGCCGCCCTCGGCATCGAGGCCGAGCAGGTCCCCGGCTGCACCCTGGAGGACACCCGTCTGCACTCCTTCCGTCGCGACGGCGCCGCCGCCGGCAGGTTCGCGGGACTGGTGTGGATCCCGTGAGCCGCCTCGACGAGCTCCGCGCCGGCCTGGAGCAGACCCACGCCCGTATCGCCGCTGCCTGCGCAGCCGCCGGGCGCCCTGCCGCCGACGTGCACCTGACCGTCGTCACCAAGTTCTTCCCGGCCTCCGACGTACGCCTCCTCGCCGAGCTCGGTGTCAGCGACGTGGGGGAGAACCGCCACCAGGAGGCCGAGGCCAAGCAGGCCGAGACCGCCGACCTGGGCCTGAGCTGGCACTTCATCGGCGGCCTGCAGACCAACAAGGCGGCCGCCGTCGCGAGGTACGCCGACGTCGTGGAGTCCGTGGACCGCGAGGCCCTGCTGCCGCGACTCGCCCGGGGAGCGGCGGAGGTCGGACGCCTCGTCGACGTGCTCCTCCAGGTGAGCCTGGACCCGCCCGGCGCCGACCACCGTGCCGGCGTACATCCCGACGAGCTGGCCGACCTGGCCGCGGCCGCGACCGCCACCGACGGCGTCCGGTTGCGCGGCCTGATGGCTGTCGCACCGCTCGGTTCCGACCCCGCTGAGGCGTTCGCGCGCCTCGCGCGGATCCGCGCGGGATTCCTCACCAACCACCCCGAGGCCGACGTCTTGTCGGCCGGGATGAGCGGCGACCTGGAGCAGGCGATCGCAGCCGGCGCGACACACGTGCGCGTCGGGTCCGCGGTCCTCGGTTCGAGGCCCCCTGTCAAGTAATGTCCGAAACACGACCAATGGCTCCGACCGGAGCCCAGAGGAGGCAAGTGCCATGAGCGGTGCGATGCGCAGGATCGGTGAGTACCTCGGCCTGCTCGAGGACACCAGCTACGACGAGTACGACGACGAGGGTGCCCAGGCGCCCGTCCGCGCGCCGCGTCCCGTGCGTGAGGCCAACGTCGCCGACATCAGCGAGCGTCGTCGTCCCGTGGCGACCGCTCCGGCGCCGGCCCAGGCCCAGTCGGTCGTCGCCGAGCTCTCCCGGATCACGACCCTCCACCCGCGCACCTACAACGAGGCGCGCGCCGTCGGCGAGTCCTACCGCGACGGCACCCCGGTCATCATGAACCTCGGCGAGATGGACGATGCCGACGCCAAGCGTCTGGTCGACTTCGCCGCCGGCCTGATCTTCGCCACGCGCGGCACCATCGAGCGCGTCACGAACAAGGTGTTCCTGCTCTCGCCGCCGAACGTCACGGTCGCGCAGGAGGACAAGGCTCGCATCGCCGACTCGGGTTTCTTCAACCAGTCGTAGCCGAGCGTCGGGTCACGCGGTTCGGGTGACCCGACCTCGTCATCGTGGAGAGCCGTGTCGCTGTCGCGACACGGCTTTCGGCTTCTCCCTAGGATTGGTGTCGTGAACGTCGTGGGTCAGGTCATCGAGGGTGTGGTGTACCTCTTCATCGGTCTGCTCTGGATCCGGCTGGTCACCGACTGGATGCTCCAGTTCGCCCGCTCGTGGGAGCCGAAGGGGCCGCTGCTGGTCCTGCTCGAGGGTGCCTACTCCGCGACCGACCCTCCGCTGCTCGGTCTGCGCAAGGTGATCAAGCCGGTGCGCATCGGCGGGATCTCGCTCGACCTGGCCTTCGTGATCGTCATGGTCCTGGCGTACGTCGTCCTCGCCGTGAACCGCCAGACGCTGCTGGCGTGAGCGTCCGGCGAGGCCCGGATGGCCGGCCGAGAGCCGCCTTCGGAACGTCTCGGGATGTGAGGACTCTCGATACTGATGTGACAGGCGCTAAGGTTCGTGACTGACAAGTCTTTCCCGGCTCGAAGATAGGTGAGGTCATGCCGCTGACGCCCGAGGACGTGAGCAACAAGCGCTTTACGCCGGTCCGGCTCCGTGAGGGCTACGACATGGGTGAGGTCGACCAGTTCCTGGACGAGGTGGAGGCCGAGCTGGCCCGCCTCACCCAGGAGAACGACGACCTGCGCGCGAAGCTCGCTGCTGCCCAGTCGGGCTCTGCCGGCTCGTTCGACAACTACTCGGCTCCGACCGCTGCGCCGGTCGCCGAGCCCGAGCCGCCCGTCGTGGCCCCGGTCGAGACCAAGGTCGAGGAGCCGGCGCCCGTCGTCGCTCCCGTGGCCGCTCCGGTCGCCGCCCCGGCCGCTGCGGGTGGTGTCGAGACGATCCGTGTCGAGACCGTGCCCCAGGCGTCCAACGCCGCTGCCCGCCTGCTCGAGATCGCCACGCGTAACGCGGACGAGCTCGTCGAGGAGGCCAAGAACGAGGCCGACCGCATCGTCGGCGAGGCCCGTACCAAGGCCGAGCGCCTCGAGAACGAGGCCAAGGGCAAGGCCGACCGCCTCGAGACCGACGCGCGTACCCGCGCCGAGGGCCTCGACGGCGAGACCGCCGAGCGTCGTACGCAGCTGTTCGGCGACCTCGAGAAGGAGCGCGACAAGCTCTCGGCCGAGGTGGAGAACCTCCGCTCGTTCGAGCGCGAGTACCGCTCCCGCCTCAAGAGCTACTTCACCCAGCAGCTCGACGCGCTGCAGGTCCCCGGCGACACCGTCGCGCCGGCGGCCGACGAGGCTCCGGCCCCGAAGCGTCTGCGTTCGATCCTGGGCGAGGAGAACAACGCCTGAGGCTCGTACCTCTGCTGTACGCCGACCGTCCCCGATCTTTCGGGGACGGTCGGTGCCTATTTACGGGGTTTCTCCTTGGCGGCGACCCGCAGACCCGTTAACCTCCGGTGCAGCCCGTCGGCCACCGCTGACGGGCTCGTCGCTTGCGAGGAGAGCAAGGCATGGCCCGCAACACCAAGAAGTCGTTGGCCGGATCGGCCGCGTCCGCTGCCCGTCGAGTCCTGCGCCCCACGAGGGCCAAGGCCGAGGAGCCGGCGAAGAAAGCCGCGCCTGCTGCGAAGAAGGCCGCTCCGGCGAAGAAGGCTGCGCCTGCCAAGAAGGCCGCGCCTGCCGCGAAGAAGGCCGCGCCTGCTGCGAAGAAGGCCGCGCCTGCTGCGAAGAAGGCTGCTCCGGCCAAGAAGGCCGCGCCTGCTGCGAAGAAGGCCGCTCCGGCCAAGAAGGCCGCGCCTGCTGCGAAGAAGGCCGCTCCGGCGAAGAAGGCCGCGCCCGCTGCCAAGGAGGCCGCGCCGGCCAGGAAGACGGCTCCCGCCAAGAAGTCGACCCCCGCGACCCTTCCGCGGCTGGCTGGCGAGGAGGCCTGGTCGAAGGCCGAGCTCAAGGAGATCATCACCGAGCTCCACGAGCAGCGCGCCCACAGCGAGCAGGTCATCGAGGCTCAGATGGCCGATCTGACGGGCCTATTGCACGACGCCGGTGACGGTGCGGGCCAGGACCAGGCCGACGTCGGCGCCACCAGCTTCGAGCGCGACCACGAGCTCACGGTCCTCAACCACGAGCGCGAGAAGGTCACCCAGATCGAGCGGGCGTTGGCCCGGATCGACAACGGCACCTACGGCATCTGCGAGGAGTGCGGCGAGCCGATCGGCAAGAACCGGCTGCTGGCCTTCCCGCGCGCCACGCTCTGCATGACCTGCAAGAAGCGCGAGGAGCGTCGCTGACGGCGACGACGTCCGCCGTGGTCGAGCTCGACCGCCGTCCCGGCGGTGTGGAGATCGCGACCGTGGTCATCGTCTCGATCGCAGTCGCGGCCGGTGGTCTGTGGGGGATCCTGCACGGTCTGGCGCGGCACGCATCGCTGCTCTCGCGGCTGCTCTTCGGCGCGATGCAGGGCGTCGGTGGCGCGATGGTCTTCGGCATGGCGGCGCTGCTCGTCGTGACGGTGGCTTCGGGTCTGTGGGGCCTGGTCCTCGCGGCGGCGCGACGCCTTCGAGGATGACCGCACCGCTCCGACCGTGTGGGAAACTCGGCGCACCATGGAAGAAGCGCGAGGAACACGAAAGCGGGCCTGGCTGCTCTTCGCAGTCGTCGCACTGCTCTGGTACGCCGTCGACCAGGTGACCAAGCACCTCGCGGTCACCAAGCTGGAGACCGGCGAGCACCACCACCTGATCGGCAGCCTGCTGCAGCTGCAGCTGCTGCACAACGCGGGCGCCGCCTTCAGCCTGGGGACCGGCGCGACCTTCGCGCTGAGCTGCCTTGCCATCGTCGCCACGATCGTCGTGCTCTGGTTCAGCAAACGTCTGGCCGATCCGGTCTGGGCGGTGGCCCTCGGCCTGCTCCTCGCCGGCATCGACGGCAACCTGACCGACCGTGTCTTCCGCGATCCGGGCGCCCTCAGGGGTCACGTGGTCGACTTCCTGGAGCTGCCCCACTGGCCGGTCTTCAACGTCGCCGACATGGGCATCAACATCGGTGCCGTGCTGCTGCTGGTCCAGATCCTGCGCGGCATCACCATCGAGGGTCGCCGTACCCCGGAAGAGGACTCCTCGAAGTGACCGCCGTCGACCACCGCAGCCTGCCCGTCCCCGACAGCCTCGACGGCGAGCGCATCGACGTCGCCATGGCGCAGCTGTTCGGCGTCTCGCGCACCCGCGCCGCCGAGCTGATCGCCGACGGTCGGGTCACCCTCAACGGCAGCACCGTGACCACCAAGAGCGAGCGGGTCTTCCCCGGAGCCGACCTCGACGTCGCGATCCCGCAGGTCGTCGACCCGCTCCAGGTCGTCCCCGAGATCGTCGAGGGGATCAAGATCATCCACGACGACGACGCCATCGTGGTGATCGACAAGCCCGTCGGCGTCGCCGTACATCCGAGCCCCGGTTGGCGCGGCCCGACCGTCGTCGGGCATCTCGCCGCCGCTGGTTTCCGCATCTCGACCAGCGGTGCCAAGGAGCGGGAGGGCATCGTCCAGCGCCTCGACGTCGGTACGTCGGGCGTGATGGTGATCGCCAAGTCCGAGCACGCCTACTCCGTGCTCAAGAACGCCTTCCGCCACCGCACGGTCGACAAGACCTACAACGCGCTGGTCCAGGGGCATCCCGACCCACTCGAGGGCACCGTCGACGCGCCCATCGGTCGGCACCCCAAGTTCGACTACAAGTTCGCGGTGATGGAGGACGGTCGCCACAGCGTCACCCATTACGAGACGCTCGAGGCACACCGTTACGCGAGCCTGCTCGAGATCCACCTCGAGACCGGCCGCACCCACCAGATCCGCGTCCACATGAGCGCCCTCAAGCACCCGTGCGTCGGCGACATCACCTACGGGGCGGACCCGGTGCTCGCCCGCAGGCTCAAGCTCGAGCGGCAGTGGCTGCACGCGGTCAAGCTCGGCTTCGAGCACCCGGAGACCGGCGACTACGTCACCTACGAGTCGACGTACCCCGACGATCTCGCGCACGCCCTCGAGGTCGTCCGCAACTCCCATTAGTCCCACCAGTAACCAGCTCTCACCGGTTCCTGAACTTCCAGGGGGATGCGTTGGGGTGGAAGTTCAGGAATCACCGGTGAACCGGTGATTCCAACACCGCCGCTCAGGCGTCGGTGAGGGAGGCCCCCGGCAGCCAGTCGGCGCCGAGCAGCTCGGCGACCTCGGCGAGGCCGGCGGTGTCGCCGCCGACGGCGTCGGTGGCGGCAGCGATGCGCTCGACCATCGCGCGGCCGACCTGCTCCTCCACGGTGCCCTCGGCGTAGGCGATGTGCCAGGGGGAGACCTGGTGGTCGCGGTGGGTGCGGCCGGTGACCTGCCGCCCGGCGATCCCGGAGAAGCGCGCCTGGTGGAACACGCCGACGCGCGGCGCGGTCGTCGCGACGCGGCCGTCGGGGAGCGTCTCGCCCGCGTGCAGGCTGATCGAGGCGACGGTGGTGAACACGCAGACGGGCGCGGCCCCGGTCTGGAAGCGCAGCCGCTCGGCCTCGACGTCGAACCGGTCGCGACCGTAGATCGTGGCCACGGACAGGCCCGAGTCGCGCAGCCGGTCGGCGATCGGGTCGGCGGCGGTCCCCACGAACTCGACCGAGCACGCCACCTGGCGTCCGGCGTCGACCTGCTGACCGATCCAGGCGACCGTCGAGTCGACCCGGATCAGGCCGGCCTTCTGCCGGAACCGCAGCAGCGCCGCGCGACCCTTCGCGGTGTTGCGTCCGCGCCGGGCGATGTCCATCTCGCGGCAGAACTCGCCCCACTCCGCGTCGTACGCCGCTCGCTCGGCCGCCGTCAGCGTGACCGGCATGCCCGAGATGGGCACGGGGCCCCACGGCGCGGGGCGGTGCAGCATCGCGGGCGGATCCTCCTCAGCCAACCAGCCGCGGACCAGCTTGAGGTCGGCCGCCCGGCGGCCGGGGTCGTCGGTCCAGGTCGCGCCGTACCGCCCACCGCGCTCGATGGCGACACCGTGGCGCTCCAGCGCGTCCGCGAAGGTGGCGGCGGGCGTCGAGGCCGTGATCCACGAGCGGACCGGCTCGCCCACGACCTGGGCGTACGCCGGCGCGAGGTACGGCAGCTCCAAGGGAGTGTGCCCCGGGGTGGCCGTGGTCGCGATGATGAACGGCGCGCGGTCGTGGGGGAGTCCCTGCCCCGAGACCTTGGCCCAGTGCTTGAACCGCTTCGTCGTCGTACGCCGCAGCGCGTGGGCCTCGTCGGCGATGACGATGTCCCACGGGTGGCCGGCGACTTTCTCCAGGCGGTCCCAGGTGATCACGCACCAGTCGAGCCCACCGTCGCCGAGCGCGGTGATGGTGCGGCACCAGTGGCCGATGGTGATGGCGGCGGGCCGGTCGGCGACCACGAGCACCCGCGATGCGCCCCGTAGCGAGCCGACCGCGGTCGCGGCCAGCACCGCCGTGATCGTCTTGCCGACGCCGGGCTCGTCGGCGAGCAGGAACATCCGTCCACCGGCCTCGGCGCGGGCGGCGATGGCGTCGGCACCCTCGAACTGGAGCTGCCGTGGCTCGAGCGCGTCGGTGGCGACAGGGTTGGTCGTGCGAGCGCCCGGGTTGAGCTCGTTCTCGACGAACCGGCCGAGCGTGTAGGGCCCCGGGCGGTACGGCTCGAGGTGCGGGGGCAGTCGCGCCCCGACGTACAGGTGGCTCTTGACCGCCGGGTGCCAGGTGGCGCCGTCGACGGACTCGCCGTACGGCACGTCGAGGACCCACAGCCGCTCGCCGGGCCCGACGAACGGCAACGGCCGCGGGGCGCGAGGGGTTCGTGTGGCGCGGGAGCGGGAGGTACGTCGGCGGGCCACCCCGGGACCGTACCGGTCGGCCGCTCGCTGTCGGTGGAGCCTGTCAGGATGGGTCGCTCGGGGCCGGTAGTCTGATGCTCTTCCCCGATCAACCACCCGCCCGCCTGACCGCGAGGAGCGCCGTAGCACCGATGGCCGGTTCAACCGGGGACTTCGCCCACCTGCACGTCCACACCGAGTACTCGATGCTCGATGGGGCCTCGCTGCTCGACGGCCTGTTCAGCCGCGTCAGCGACCTCGGCATGAAGTCGATCGCGATGACCGATCACGGCAACCTGCACGGTGCCTACGACTTCTACTCCAAGGCCAAGAAGTACGACGTCAAGCCGATCATCGGCATCGAGGCCTACATCAGCCCCGGCACCCCGCGCGGCGAGCGCAAGCGCGTGCGCTGGGGCAAGGGCGGCTCGGACGAGGAGGGCGGCGACGACGTCTCCGGTGGTGGCGCCTACACCCACATGACCATGTGGGCCCAGAACACCACCGGCATGCACAACCTGTTCCGGCTCAGCAGCCGGGCGAGCATGGAGGGCTACTTCTACAAGCCCCGGATGGACAAGGAGATCCTCGCCCAGCACAGCGAGGGGATCATCGTCTCCACCGGCTGCCCGTCCGGCGCGATCCAGACCCGGCTGCGGCTCGGCCAGTGGGACGAGGCCGTCCGCGAGGCCGGCGAGCTGCGCGAGATCTTCGGGCACGACAACGTCTACCTCGAGCTGATGGACCACGGCATCAACATCGAGAAGCGGGTCCGTGACGACCTGCTGCGCCTCGGTCGCGAGCTCAACCTCAAGCCGATCGCGACCAACGACTCCCACTACAACAACCCCGAGGACGCCAGCGCCCACGAGGCCCTGCTCTGCGTCCAGTCGGGCAGCCGGCTGACCGAGCCGCCGTACTCCCAGGGCGGCAAGCGGTTCGCCTTCGAGGGGACCGGCTACTACATCAAGTCGGCCGAGGAGATGCGCGAGCTGTGGGGTCGCCAGGACCTGATGGCTGCCTGCGACAACACCCTCGAGATCGCCGAGCGGTGCGAGGTCGAGTTCTTCGAGTCGACCGGCGGCTACATGGCCAAGGCCGACATCCCCGACTCCGAGACGGAGGAGTCCTGGCTGCGCAAGGAGGTCTTCCGGGGCCTGGAGTCGCGCTATCCGGGTGAGGCGCTGACCCAGGAGGTCAAGGACCGCGCCGAGTTCGAGCTCGACGTCATCACCCAGAAGGGCTACTGCGGGTACTTCCTCGTGGTCGCCGACTTCATCCAGTGGTCCAAGGACAACGGCATCCGCGTGGGACCGGGTCGTGGCTCCGGTGCGGGCTCCATCGCGGCGTACGCCCTGCGCATCACCGACCTGTGCCCGCTGGAGCACGGCCTGTTCTTCGAGCGGTTCCTCAACCCGGAACGTCCCTCGATGCCCGACTTCGACATCGACTTCGACGACCACCGCCGCGGCGAGGTCATCAAGTACGTCACCGAGAAGTACGGCGCCGAGAAGGTCGCCCAGATCGCGACGTTCGGCCGGATCAAGTCCAAGCAGGCGATCAAGGACGCCGCCCGCATCCTCGATCACGGCTTCGCCATCGGCGACAAGATCACCAAGGTGCTGCCGCCCGACGTGATGGGCAAGGGCGTCCCGCTCAAGGAGCTGTTCAACCCCGACCACAAGCGCTACTCCGACGGTGGCGAGTTCCGGGCGCTGTACGCCGAGGACCCCGAGGTACGCCGCATCTACGAGGTGGCCACCGGCCTCGAGGGCCAGATCCGCCAGACCGGCATCCACGCGGCCGGCGTGATCATGGCCAGCGAGCCGCTGATCGACATCGTCCCGCTGATGGAGCCCAAGCAGGACGGGCAGGTCGTCACCCAGTTCGAGTACCCGAAGTGCGAGGAGCTCGGGCTGGTCAAGATGGACTTCCTCGGTCTGTCCAACCTGCACACGCTCGAGGACGCGCTCGACAACATCCGCGCCAACCGCGGCGAGGACCTGGTCCTGGAGGAGCTCCCCTTCGACGACCGGGCGACGTACGACCTGATGGGTCGCGGCACCACGCTGGGCGTCTTCCAGCTCGATGGCTCCGGCATGCAGTCCCTGCTGCGCCTGATGCAGCCCGACTGCTTCGCGGACATCACCGCCGTCTCCGCGCTCTACCGCCCGGGTCCGATGGGTGCCGACTCGCACACGAACTACGCGCTGCGCAAGAACGGCCGCCAGGAGATCGACTACATCCACCCGGCGCTGGAGGAGCCGCTCAAGGAGGTCCTCGGCGAGACCTATGGCCTGATCGTCTACCAGGAGCAGGTCATGGCGATCGCGCAGGTGCTCGCCGGCTTCTCGCTGGGCGCTGCCGACAACATGCGCCGCGCCATGGGCAAGAAGAAGATCGACGAGCTGAACAAGCAGTTCGCCGCCTTCGAGGCCGGGATGCTCGAGCGGGGCTACCCCAAGGAAGCCGTCAAGACGCTCTGGGAGATCCTGCTCCCGTTCGCCGACTACGCCTTCAACAAGTCGCACTCGGCGGCGTACGGCGTCATCACCTACTGGACCGCCTACCTCAAGGCCAACTACCCCACGGAGTACATGGCCGCGCTCCTGACCTCGGTCAAGGACAACAAGGACAAGATGGCGATCTACCTCAACGAGTGTCGCCGGATGAAGATCGCCGTCCTGCCGCCCGACGTCAACGAGTCGGCCCACAACTTCACCGCCGTCGGCAACGACATCCGCTTCGGCCTGACCGCCGTGCGCAACGTCGGCTCCAACGTCGTCGACGGCATCGTCGAGGGCCGCATGGGCAAGGGCCGCTACAGCGACTTCAACGACTTCCTCGACAAGGTGCCGCCGCAGGTCTGCAACAAGCGGGTCATCGACTCGCTGATCAAGGCCGGCGCGTTCGACGACATGAAGCACCACCGCTCGGCGCTGGTAGCGATCCACGAGACGGCCGTCGACCAGTACGTCGACATCAAGCGCAACGAGGCGATCGGGCAGGACTCGCTGTTCGCCGGCCTCGGCGACGACGGGGAGGAGGGGGCCTTCGGCACCCACGTCACGATCCCCGAGATCGACGAGTGGGAGAAGATGAAGCTGCTCGGCTACGAGCGCGAGATGCTGGGGCTCTACGTCTCCGACCACCCGCTGCTCGGCCTCGAGCACGTGCTGTCCAACGGCACCGACCACACCATCGGCCAGCTGATCGCCGACGAGGCGATCCCGCAGAACACCACGGTCACCGTCGCCGGCCTGGTCACCAGCGTGCAGCGCAAGGTCACCAAGAACGGCGACCCCTGGGCGAGCATCACCCTCGAGGACCTCGAGGGTGCCGTCGAGGTGCTGCTGTTCCCGAGCTCCTACCGACTCGCGGCGCCGTATCTCACCGAGGACGCGATCCTGCGGGTGCGTGGCCAGCTCGACAAGGAGCGCGAGTCGGTCCAGCTGCGGGGACAGGAGGTCACCGTCCCCGACATCGAGGCCAGCTCCGACGGCCCGGTGACGATCAGCCTGCCCGCCACCCGGTGCACCGGCCCGGTGATCCAGCAGCTCCGCGAGGTGCTCGCGACCCACCCCGGCATGAACGAGGTCCGGCTCAAGCTGCTGATGCGCGACGCCACCCGGGTGATGAAGCTCGACGACCGGCTGAGGGTCACGCCGTCTCCCTCTCTGTTCGCCGACCTCAAGCAGTTGCTCGGTCCTGGATGCTTGGCCGGGTGACGATGACGACGCCGACCGCGCCCCCGGGGCGCCGCTATCGCCCGCGCCTGCCTGCCGGCGCCTCCATCGGCCTGCTGGTGGCCTCCCTGCTCGCCCTCGCCGCCGGCGCGGCCTCCCTGGGCGGCTGGCTCTGGTGGCGCTGGTGGTCGCCCGCTCCGGCTGGCGAGATCTTCCAGCGTCGCGACCTCAGCTACTCCTGGTACGCCACCCCTCTGGACCCCGGTCAGACCCATGTCGCCTCCGGCACCTTCGAGTACGTCCTGGTCGGCCTCGGCCTGGCACTGCTCGTCGGCATCGTCATCGCGGTCCTGGGCCGCAATCGCCCCTTCATCACGCTCGGGACGGCGGTCGCCGCCGCCGCCCTCGGTGCGTGGTTGATGTGGTGGGTGGGCGTGGCGATGAGCCCTCCCGACCCGCAGCGGTGGGCCGACAAGGCGCACCTCGGCAAGCACCTCAAGGGGCACCTGGCAGTCGCGGGATGGACGCCGTACCTCGTCTGGCCGGTCGGCTGCCTACTCGGCTTCCTCGGCGTGATGCTCACGATCTCGGGCGAGCGCGCGAAGCCTCCGGTCTAGACGAATTCCCCGATTCGGCGGACGGCCGTCGGGGTTGTGGTGCAGCATCGGCGCGTTCGGTCGGACCGTTGCGAGGAGAAACCACCATGTCGGACGAGTCCGGGGCGCCCGTGGTGCCGCCCATGCCGCCGATGCCTTCCGTCGCCCGCAAGCCGCGCTGGAAGAAGCGCGTTGCGCTGGCGACCGGGGGAGTCGTGCTGGTCGGTGCGGCCGTCGCCGGTGCCGTCGGTGCCCGGTGGTACTTCCACACCGGTGAGCAGCCGGCCGTGGCACTGCCCTCCTCGACGCTGGGCTACCTCGCGGTCGACCTGAGCCCGAGCGGCAAGCAGAAGCTGGCGGCCCGCTCACTGATCAAGAAGTTCCCGATCAGCGAGCAGAAGGACCTCGGGTCGGTCGGTGACGTGCGTGAGCTGATCGCGAACCTGATCCTCCAGGACGGCCCGTGCGCGGGGAAGGTCGACTTCGACCACGACCTGGCGCCGTGGCTCGGCAGCCGAGCCGCGATCGCGGCGGTCAGCATCAACAAGGCACCGCAGCCGATCGTCGTGCTCCAGTCGACCGACGACGGCAAGGCCGACCGCGGCATGGCCGCGCTCAAGAAGTGCGGTGGTCCCGACTTCGGGGCCTGGGACGTCCACGACGGTTGGATCGTGTTCGCCGAGAAGCAGTCGTACGCCGACGCGGTGGTCGCGCAGACGAAGTCGGGCAGCCTCGCCGACAGCTCGGCGTACCAGGACGCCGTCGCGGCCGCGGGGGGCACCGGCATCGTGACCGGCTATGCCTCGCTCAAGGAGCTGTTCCCGTTGCTGGGGCAGATGATCAGCGAGGAGGACGTGCCGGCCGCCTTCGTCAAGAAGATGCTCTCCGACATGCCGTACGTCGGCCTCTCGCTCCACGCCGACGGCGGCTCCGCCCGCCTCGATGCAGCGATCCGGTCCACGAGGCGGCACGACACCAGTTCGTCCGCCGTCAACGACCTGCTCGGTGGGCTGCCGTCGGGCTCGACGGCCGCCGTTGCGGTCGACATGCGTGCCGCGGCCGGTGACCTCGACAAGATGCGCAGCCAGTTCATGCGGGGCTTCCGAGTGGGCATGTCGCTCCAGGGTGCGCGCCGGGTGGCGATGGTGACGCGGTTCTACCGGCAGATGTTCGGCGCGCCCCTGCAGAAGGTGTTCCTCGACCTCCTCCAGTCACAGGTCGTAGCCGCGATCGGCCCGACCAAGGACGAGCTGCCCCGGACTCCCGACGAGCTGCCCCTAGCAGCAAGGCTGATCCCGTCGCCCTCCTCCGCGAAGCGGGTGCTCGGCTACTACCAGCGGCTGACCCGCGGTGTGCACGTGCCGGAGGGGCTGGTCTCCGCCTCCCAGGACGGGTTGACCTTCGGGCCTCACGCCCGACGCCCGTCGGATGCTGACGGGCAGCGGCGGCCTGACCGACTCCGACCGGTTCAAGGACGTCGTCGACCTCGACGGGCACCACGTCGCCGAGGCGCTGTACGTCGACCTGCACTCCGGGCTCGTGAAGGCCGCGTTGCGCGACGGCATGCGCGGCGAGGACGAGCGCGTCGCCGACAACCTCCGCCACCTCCTGGCCGTCGGTCTCGCCGTCTGGTCCGAGGACGGCTGGGGTCACCTCCAGCTGCGCGTCTCCGCCGACTGAGCGCTCAGTTCGGCGACCACGCCGTCCGTGCGACCTCGGTCGCGGGCAGCGACGGGATGACGTTCATGGCCCGCAGCTCGGACCTGAGCAGGTCGGTGACCAGGATCAGTCGCTCCTCGGGGTCGTCGGCCTCGAGCAGCGACTGACGCTCGGCCATCGGCAGGGGAGCGCAGGCGGCGAGTGTCCAGGAGAGGTACGTCGGGTCCTGCGGCAGGTCGCCGTCGTAGGGATCGGCGGCGATGTCGGCCATCACCAGGCGGTACGCCGAGAACGTCGCGCGGGCCTTGTCGACCACGTGCTGGGTCACCGGTCGGTCGAGCTCGGGCAGCACGTCGACCGAGCCGCGCGGGTAGGCGTCGCTCGGGTCGAGGCGGTCGAGCCGGATGCGGTCACGACCGACCGCGACGACGTCGTACGTCCCGTCGCGCCGTCTCTCGACCTCCGTGAGCTGCAGGCGTACGCCGACGCGGAACAGCGACTGCGCCCCGTGGTCGCCGACCTCGTACCCCTCGCGGATGCCGACCGAGCCGAACACGCGCTCGGCCGGGTCGTCGATCTCGAGGAGGTGCTCGACGAGCGCGCGGTAGCGGTCCTCGAAGACGCGTAGTGGCAGCGTGACGCCCGGGAACAGCACCGTGTTCAGCGGGAACATCGGGATCTCGGTGGTCACGCCTCCAACGTAGTCCGCGACGATCCGTCCGCCAGAGGTAATGCGCGCGAGTCGCCGCGACGGGCGACCGTAGAATCGGGGCCATGGCCCTCATCCGTCGCATCGACCTGCGCGACGCGCCCGCCGGCGCGGACCACCGCGCGGCCGTGCCCCGCGCCGACTTCGACATCGAGGCAGCGGTGCCGGCGGTCCACGCGATCTGCGAGGGCGTCCGTGAGCGCGGCGTCGAGGCGCTGATCGAGTACGGCGAGAAGTTCGACGGCGTCCGGGTCGACGACATCCGGGTCGCGCCCGCGACCCTGCAGCAGGCGCTCGAGCAGCTCGATCCCGACATCCGCGCGGGCCTGGAGGAGTCGATCCGCCGCCTCCGGCTGACCTGTGCCGCCGAGCTCGAGCACGACGTCGTCACCGACCTCGCGCCGGGCGCGCGGGTGACCCACCGCAAGGTGCCGGTCGGCCGCGTCGGCCTCTACGTGCCCGGCGGTCTCGCCCCGCTCGTCTCCAGCGTCCTGATGAACGTCGTGCCCGCCCAGACGGCCGGCGTCGAGTCGATCGCCCTGGCCAGCCCGCCCCAGAAGGAGTTCGGCGGCTCGGTCCACCCGACGATCCTGGCGGCGTGCGCGCTGCTCGGCGTCGAGGAGGTGTACGCCGTCGGCGGTGCCCAGGCGATCGCGATGTTCGCCTACGGCGTCGGTGAGTGCGCGAAGGTCGACATGGTGACCGGACCCGGCAACATCTACGTCGTCACCGCCAAGCGCCTGCTCAAGGGTCAGGTCGGCATCGACTCCGAGGCCGGCCCGACGGAGATCGCGATCCTGGCCGACGAGACCGCCGACCCGGCGTACGTCGCTGCCGACCTGATCTCCCAGGCCGAGCACGACCCGCTGGCCGCCTCGGTCCTGGTCACCACGAGCGAGGCCCTCGCGGACGCCGTCGACGCCGAGCTCGACGAGCAGGTCGCGGCCACCAAGCACACCGAGCGGATCACCACCTCGCTGAGCGGCAAGCAGTCCGGCATCGTCTTCGTGCGCGACATCGAGCAGGGCCTCGAGGTCGTCAACGCGTACGCCGCCGAGCACCTCGAGATCCACACGGCCAACGCCGCCGAGGACGCCGCGAAGGTCCGCAACGCCGGCGCGATCTTCGTCGGCCCCTACGCCCCGGTCAGCCTCGGCGACTACTGCGCCGGCTCCAACCACGTCCTGCCGACGGCCGGCTGCGCCTGCCACAGCAGCGGCCTGTCGGTGCGCGCGTTCACCAAGTCCGTGCACGTCATCGACTACAGCCGCGAGGGTCTCGAGGCCGTCGCCGGTCACGTCGTGACGCTGGCCGAGGCCGAGGACCTGCCCGGCCACGGCGCCGCGATCACCGTCAGGACCCGCTGATGACCTTCCCCCCGATCCGGCCCGAGCTGGCCGGCATCGAGCCGTACGGCGCCCCGCAGATCGATGTTCCGTTCCTGCTGAACGTCAACGAGAATCCCTACGGCCCGTCCGAGGCGTGCCTCGAGGACATCGCGACCGCGGTCGCCGCAGCGGCGAAGGACCTCAACCGCTACCCCGACCGCGAGTTCGCCGAGCTGCGCACCGGGCTGGCGGCGTACCTCCACCGCGACGTCCCCGCCGTCAGCCTGACGTCTGACCAGATCTGGGCCGCGAACGGCTCCAACGAGGTCATGCAGCAGATCCTGCAGGCGTTCGGCGGACCGGGACGCACGGCCATCAGCTTCGCTCCGACGTACTCCATGTATCCCGAGTACGCCCGCAACACCCACACCGAGTGGGTCGCGGGCGCCCGTGAGACCGACTTCTCGCTCGACCTCGACAAGGCGCGCGCCCTGGTCGAGGAGGTGCGGCCGTCGGTCGTGCTGCTGCCGAGCCCGAACAACCCCACCGGCACCGCGCTGCCGCCCGAGGCCATCACCGCGCTCTGCGAGGCGGTGGGGGAGCAGGGCGTCGTGGTCGTCGACGAGGCGTACGGCGAGTTCCGCCGCACCGGCACGCCCAGCGCGATCGAGATGCTGCCGACCCAGCGCAACCTGATCGTCAGCCGCACCATGAGCAAGGCCTTCGCGGCCGCCGGCCTGCGGCTGGGCTACCTCGCCGCCGACCAGGCGATCTGCGACGCGATCCGGATCGTCCGCCTGCCCTACCACCTCTCCGCCGTCACCCAGGCGACCGCGCTGGCCGCGCTCCGGCACGCCGACGAGCTGCTCGCCAACGTCGACGCCTTGCGTGTCGAGCGCGACGACCTCGTCGCCTGGCTGCGCGGCCAGGGCTACGAGGTGGCCGACTCGGACGCCAATTTCTGCTTGTTCGGGCGATTCGCCGACCGGCATGCTGTCTGGCAGGGTCTGCTGGACCGCGGCGTGCTGATCCGGGAGACCGGACCCGACGGCTGGCTGCGGGTCTCGGTCGGCACCCCCGAAGAGATGGCAGCCTTCAAGACTGCCCTCACCGAAGTGAACGGAGAACGCGCATGACCGCCAGGACTGCTCGCATCGAGCGCCAGACCAGCGAGTCCAAGGTCGTCGTCGAGGTCAACCTCGACGGCAGCGGCAAGCACGACATCTCCACGGGCGTCGGCTTCTACGACCACATGCTCACCGCCTTCGCGCGGCACGCGCTGCTCGACCTCACCGTCCAGACCGACGGCGACACGCACATCGACGCCCACCACACCGTCGAGGACACCGCGATCGTGCTCGGCCAGGCCCTGCGCGAGGCGCTCGGCGACAAGGCCGGCGTACGCCGCTTCGGCGACGCGACCGTCCCGCTCGACGAGGCGCTCGTCCAGGCCGTCGTCGACGTGTCGGGCCGCCCCTACTGCGTGCACACCGGCGAGCCCGAGGGACAGCAGTACGTCCAGCTCGGCGGCTCCGGGGTGTCCTACCTCGGCTCCCTGACCAAGCACGTCTTCGAGACCATCGCGTTCCACGCCCACATCGCGCTGCACGTCCGCGTGCTGGCCGGCCGCGAGCCGCACCACATCGTGGAGACGCAGTTCAAGGCCTTCGCGCGCGCGTTCCGCGACGCGGTCGCGATCGACCCGAGGGAGACGGGCATCCCGTCGACCAAGGGCGCCCTGTAAGCGCCGGAGGTCGATCTTGTCGAAGCCATCCGTCGTTGTCCTGGACTACGGTTCCGGCAACGTCCGCTCCGCCGTCCGCGCCGTCGAGCGCGCCGGCGCGAGCGTCGAGCTGACCGCCGACCTGGATGCGGCCATGAACGCCGACGGCCTCCTGGTGCCGGGTGTCGGTGCCTACGAGGCCTGCATGAAGGGTCTGCGCGAGATCCGCGGCGAGCGGATCATCGCCCGTCGCCTCTCCGGCGGCCGTCCCGTGATGGGCATCTGCGTGGGCATGCAGATCCTGTTCGGGCGCGGCATCGAGCACGGCGTCGAGACCGAGGGCTGTGGCGAGTGGCCCGGCACGGTCGAGCGGCTCCAGGCCCCGATCGTCCCGCACATGGGCTGGAACACCGTCGAGGTCCCGGACGGCACCTGGCTGTTTGACGGCGTCGAGGGCGAGCGCTTCTACTTCGTGCACTCCTACGGCGTGCGCGAGTGGGAGCTGGTCACCAACGACCGCACCCCCGATGCCTACCAGCCCCGCGTCGTGTGGGCTGAGCACGGCGGCGACCGCTTCGTCGCGGCCGTGCAGAACGGACCCCTGTGCGCCACGCAGTTCCACCCGGAGAAGTCCGGGGACGCGGGCGCCGTACTCCTCAAGAACTGGGTGGATTCTCTTGTCTGACTACCTCGAGCTGCTGCCGGCCGTCGACATCAAGGGCGGCCGTGCCGTCCAGCTCGTCCAGGGCGTGGACGGGTCCGAGAAGGTCTTCGGCGACCCGATCGAGGCGGCGCTGCGCTGGCAGGAGGCCGGCGCCGAGTGGCTGCACCTCGTCGACCTGGACGCCGCGTTCGGCGTCGGCACCAACCGCGAGCTGCAGGCCGAGATCGTCGGCAAGCTGGACATGAAGGTCGAGATGAGCGGCGGCATCCGCGACGACGAGTCGCTCGAGGCCGCGATGGCGACCGGCTGCCGCCGCGTCAACATCGGCACCGCCGCGCTGGAGCAGCCGGAGTGGTGCGCGAAGGCGATCGCGACGTGGGGCGACCGGGTCGCCATCGGGCTCGACGTACGCGGCACGACGCTGGCCGCCCGCGGCTGGACCCGCGACGGCGGCGACCTGTACGAGACGCTGGCCCGCCTCGACTCCGAGGGCTGCGCCCGGTACGTCGTCACCGACGTCAACAAGGACGGCATGCTGCAGGGCCCGAACCTGCAGCTGCTCCGCGACGTCGCGGCCGCCACCGACAAGCCGCTCATCGCCTCCGGTGGCGTGACCACGCTCGACGACATCCGCGCGCTGATGACGCTCGTCGAGATCGGCGTCGAGGGCGCCATCGCCGGCACCGCGCTCTACACCGGGCAGTTCACCCTCGAGGACGCCCTCGAGGTGACGCTGCCGGCCGGTCACCCCCACCGACGCGCATGAGCCTCGCCGTACGCGTCATCCCGTGCCTCGACGTCGATGCCGGCCGCGTGGTCAAGGGCATCAACTTCAAGGAGCTGCGCGACGCGGGTGACCCGGTGGAGCTCGCGCGTACCTATGACGCGGAGGGCGCCGACGAGCTGACCTTCCTCGACATCTCGGCCTCCTCCGACGGCCGCTCGACGACCCTCGAGGTCGTCAGCAAGGTCGCCGAGGAGGTCTTCATCCCGCTCACGGTCGGTGGCGGCATCCGCGCCGTCTCCGACGTCGACACCATGCTGCGGGCCGGCGCCGACAAGGTCGGCGTGAACACCGCCGCGATCGCCAGGCCGGAGCTGATCAGCGAGATCGCCGAGCGCTTCGGCAACCAGGTGCTGGTGCTCTCGCTCGACGCGCGCCGCGTCTCCGGTGACGTCCGCACCGACTCCGGCTACGAGGTCACCACCCACGGCGGTCGGAGGTCGACGGGCATCGACGCGATCGAGTGGGCGGTCCGCGCGGCCGAGCTCGGCGCGGGGGAGATCCTGCTCAACTCGATGGACGCCGACGGCACCCGCGACGGCTTCGACCTGGAGATGATCCGCCAGGTCCGCGCCGCGGTGAAGATCCCCGTCATCGCGTCCGGTGGTGCCGGTGCCGTCGAGCACTTCGCCCCGGCGGTCGATGCCGGCGCCGACGCCGTGCTGGCCGCCTCGGTCTTCCACTTCGGCACCCTGCGCATCGGTGAGGTCAAGGCCGGGCTCTCCGCCGCGGGCCATCCCGTCCGCTGACGTCGTAGCCGGACGTACCCGTTGCGCGCCACGATCCTGAACCGGCGCCTCGTGGGTCACACGATTCACACTGCTCCCAACGGGTCCGTCCGGCTACGAAGCTCGCGGCGATAGGTTCCTCCCATGCGCGTAGCAGTGGCCGGTGGCACCGGCGTCGTAGGCAGGCTCGTCGTCGAGGAGCTGCGCCGTCAGCGGTTCGAGGCGGTCGTGCTCAGCCGCAGCACCGGCCAGGACCTGACGACTGGCGCCGGTCTCGATGACGCACTCGACGGCGTGCACGCGGTCATCGACTGCTCCAACGTGGTCGCGACCGCCGCGAAGAAGTCCGTCGCGTTCTTCGAGGCCGCGACCCGCAACCTGCTGGAGGCCGAGGAGCGCGCGGACGTGGGCCACCACGTGGTGCTCTCGATCGTCGGCGCCGACCGGGTCTCCTTCGGGTACTACGCCGGCAAGGTGCGTCAGGAGCAGCTCGCGATGGCGGGGCCGATCCCCACCACGGTGCTCCGCGCGACGCAGTTCCACGAGTTCCCGGGCCAGCTCCTCGAGCGGATGAAGGGCCCGGTCGCCGTCATCCCGAAGATGCAGAGCCAGACCGTCGCCGCCGCCGAGGTCGCCGCGCACCTGGTCGACCTCGCCCTGGGCCGCCCGCTCGGCATGACCGACGAGATGGCCGGCCCCGAGGTCCACCAGATGCCCGACCTCGCGCGCCAGGTCGTGGCCGCGCGGGGCGAGTCCCGCCGCGTCGTACCGCTGCGACTCCCCGGAAGGGCCGGCGGCCAGATGGCGCGCGGCGACCTGCTGCCGACCGGTCACGTCGTCACCGGGCGCCAGACCTTCGCCGAGTGGCTGACGGGGCAACAGGGCGTTTGAGGCAGCCCCGCCGCGGGGCAGGGTGGCGACGTGGCTGACTACCAGGTGTACGGCGAGCCCACGACCCCCGAGGAGGGCGGCGACTGGCAGGTCGTCGTGGAGTACTCCAACGGCGGACAGGCCAAGCCGCCGACCATCGTCCACGTCGAGCGTCGAATCCACGTCTCGCGCGACGACGCGCTGGAGGCGGCCCGGGCGATCGCGTTCCGCTTCAACCCGCCCGATCCGTGGGCGCTGCAGGCACGCGAGGTCTATCGCGACGGTGCCGACGCCTTCCTGGTCCTGCTCGAGGGCGCGACGGCGACGTTCCCGATGAGCGTGCGCGTGGTCCAGCCGCTGCCGTCGAGGACCGCAATGCCCGACGATGGCGCCATCGTCTGACCGACTGCTCAGGCGGCGCTGCCCAGCAGATGCTTCTTGACCAGCACCATGTCGCCCTCGAGATGCTCCAACCGGAGGTTGGTCATCTCGAACCCGTGATCGACTCGCGACTCGAGCCGTTCGAAGCGCATGTCCATCGCATCGAAGCGAGCGTCCACGGCGTCGAAGCGAGCGTCCACGGCGTCGAACCTGCGGTCGATCGTCTCGAATCTGCCATCGAGCTTCGCGTCGATCTGTGCGTCGAGCGACTCGAGCAGTGACACCTTGAACCACCTGAACATCGCGCCGAGCGCGGCGATGATGCTGAGTGCGCCAACGGCGACACTGATCGCGGTGTTCACGTTCTCCATCGTGCATCCTCCCGAGCGGCGTTGTCACGTGCCAGGAACGCTAGGCGCCGGTCCCCGCGCGGGCCAGCCTCGTTCGCGTGCCTGGCCATCGCGTATCGCGACCAGCAGGGGACCTGGCGCCGGATGTGCCCCGACTTCGTCTTCTTCGGTGAGGTCGACGGCGCCATCGTGCCGTCGATCGTCGACCCGCATGGCACCCACCTCGACGACGCCCTCCCGAAGCTCCGCGGTCTTGCTGCGTACGCCGAGGAGCACGGCGCGATCTTCCATCGCATCGAGGCTGTCGCGGACGGTCGGGTCCTCGACCTCACCGAGCCGCACGTGCGTGCCGCCGTGCGGTCGGCCGGCGACGTCCGCAGTCTCTACGCATCGTCGGTCGCCTACGACTATTGAGCCGACCAGGCGCCAGGAGCCAAGCCGCACAAGTTCGCGACCGACGGCGAGCTCGGCACGCGCGAGCGGCGTACGTTGGAGCGGTGCGCCGCTTCGTCTACGCGACCGCTACGGCTCGATCCCGTCATCGGGTGGGTTCGGTGTCACCTGGTGACACCCAGCCCACCCGGTCAGCGTTCGATCGGTCAGGGAGCGTCAGCCCAGGATGCAGGCGACGAGCACCAGGACGGTGACCACCCCGGCGCCGGTGGCGTGCAGCGCGCCGACGCGGCGACGGGGGTCGAGCAGGCCCTTGGCGCCGGAGACCCAGCCGGTGAGCCAGCGGCCGCCGACAGCCGCGTCGAGGCGCCAGCGGCCGGCCAGCACCAGGTCGCCGAGACCGTTGCCGACCAGCAGCACCCCGAAGGAGGCCCAGCCCCAGCCGCCCGCGTCGGTGACGAGCCGTGCGATCCACAGCGCCGTGGCGATGTCCGCGACGAGGACATGCGATGCGACCAGCGGCCACGGGAACGACGCGCCCGTGCGCAGCGCGCGACGCCATCTCAGGAGCGCGAGAACGCCGAGCAGGGACTGGACGACCAGGAGCACGAGCACCGCCACGACCATGTCTCGCAGCATGGCACCGGGCTCGTACGCCGTACAGAGGGAATAGCCCGCTCCGACGGACGGTTGCGGGCAGAAGTGAGCACAGGCAGGCCGAGAGGTACGACGAGCGAAGGCCTCGCGGTCCTGTGGGTGGCGATCCGGCGTGAGCCGTGGATGTTCGCCGTCTCGACGTTCGGTGCCGCCCTCTTCGGCGCCCTGGCGGCGGCCGACGCCTGGGTGCTGGGCTGGTCGACCGACCACGTCCTGATCCCGTGGTTCAGCGACGGGCACGTCGGGCCCGGGCTGCGCTGGGCCGTGGTCGCGCTCTTCGGCGGGGTCGCCGTGCTGCGCGCGGTCGGCGTGATCGCGCGACGGATCGGCGCCGGCGTCATGCAGTACCGGATGCAGGCGCACTCGCGGCGAGACGTCACGCGCCGCTACCTCGAGCTGCCGATGGAGTGGCACCAGCGCCACCCGACCGGCGAGCTGCTGTCCAACGCCAACTCCGACGTCGAGGCGGCGTGGTCGCCGATCGCGCCGCTGCCGATGGCGGTCGGCACGCTGGTGATGATGGTGATCGCCGTGGTCCAGATGTTCCTCGCGGACGCCGTGCTCGCCGTGGTCGGTGTCCTTGTCTTCCCGGCCGTCGCCGCCGCCAACATCGTCTTCCGCCGCTTCACCAGCCCACTGATGATGCAGGCCCAACAGCTGCGCGGCCGCCTCTCGGAGGTCGCCCACGAGTCGTTCGACGGCGCCATGGTGGTCAAGACGCTCGGCCGTGAGGCCGAGGAGACGCGGCGCTTCCGACGTGTCGCCGACGAGCTGGCCGAGGTCAACATCCGGGCCGGCCGGCTCCAGGCCGCCTTCGATCCCGCGCTCGCCGCACTGCCCGACATCGGCGTGCTCGCGGTGCTGCTGCTGGGCGTCATGCGTGCCACGCACGGCCAGGTCCAGCCGGGCGACGTCGTCGAGGTCGCTTACCTGCTGACGGTCGTCTCGATGCCCATCCGCTCGATCGGCTGGCTGCTCGGCCAGTTCCCGCGCAGCGTCGTCGGCTGGGGGCGGGTCTCGCGCGTCCTGGAGGCCTCCGGCCGCCTGCCGTACGGCGACCGGCGCCTGACCGACAGCGACCGCGGAGTGGCGCTGGCGGTCGATGGGGTCGCCTTCTCCTACCTGCCCGACCAGCCGGTCCTCGACGGTGTCAGCTTCGACGTCGCGCCGGGCCGCACGACCGCGCTGGTGGGTGCGACGGCCTCCGGCAAGTCGACGCTGACCACGCTGCTGGCCCGCCTGGTCGACCCCGGCCAGGGCCGCATCACCGTCGACGGCGTGGACCTGCGCGAGCTGGCGGCGGGCGAGCTCGCCGGGTCGGTCGCCGTCGTCCCGCAGACCGCGTTCCTCTTCGACGACACCGTGCGCGGCAACGTCACCCTTGGCGGTGCGTTCACCGACGATGAGGTCTGGACGGCGCTGGAGACGGCCCAGGCCGCGCAGTTCGTGCGAGCGCTCCCCGATGGTCTCGACACCCGGCTGGGGGAGCGCGGCACCAGCCTGAGCGGGGGCCAGCGACAACGCCTCTCCCTGGCTCGCGCGCTCGTACGCCGACCGCGGCTGCTGGTCCTCGACGACGCGACGAGTGCCGTGGACCCGGAGGTGGAGCAGCGGATCCTGGCCGCGATCAGGTCGCGCCACGGCTCGATCGCCGACGCGACGACGATGGTGGTGGTCGCCTACCGCAAGGCGACCATCGGGCTGGCCGACGAGGTCGTCCACCTGGCCGACGGCCGGATCGCCGCTCGCGGCACGCACGCCGAGCTGCTCGAGCGCAGCCCGGACTACTTCCGTCTGGTCAACGCCTACGAGGCCGGCGAGCCCGAGGCGGTGCGCGCATGAGCGCCGGGACCATCGAGAGCGGCGCCGAGCTGGGCGCGCTCGACACCATCCGCCGCGGCTTCCGGCACTCGCCCGAGCTGTCGGTGGGCCTGCGCCTGACGACGCTGTTCGCGGTGATCGCGAGCATCGGCCAGGTCGTCGTACCCATCGCCGTCCAGCAGACCCTCGACCGGGCGGTGGACGCCCCGCACCCGATGGCGATCGCCGCGGCCGCGGCTGCGATCTGCCTGGTTGCGCTCCTGCTCACCAGCTATGCCAACTACCTGATGACCGCGCGCCTGTACGTCGCCAGCGAGCGCGGTCTGGCGACGCTGCGGACCACCGCGTTCCGGCACGTGCACGACCTGCCGCTGCTCACCCAGAACACCGAGCGCCGCGGCGCCCTGGTCTCCCGGGTCACCAGCGACGTCGACCAGATCAGCCAGTTCCTGGTCAACGGTGGCCTCCTGCTGGTCATCTCGATCGGCCAGATCCTGGTGGCCACCGTGGTGATGGCGGTCTACAGCTGGGTGCTGGCGCTCGTGGTGTGGCTCGCGTTCCTGCCGCTGTTCCTCAGCCTCCAGTGGTTCCAGAAGCGCCTTTCGGTGGCGTACGCCGAGGTGCGGGCCCGGGTCGGCGCGATGCTCGGTGTCATCTCCGAGCCCGTCGTCGGGGCTGCCGTCGTCAAGGCCTACGCGATCGAGGAGCGCACCCAGGTGCGCATCGACGAGGCGGTCAACGCGGCGCGCGACGCCCAGACGCGGGCGCAGCGCTACAGCGTGGTCAGCTTCAGCCTCGGCGGGCTCTGCGGAGGGCTGGCCAACATCGGCGTGGTGCTCGGCGGCGTGTGGCTGTCCGACCACAGCGGCCTCACGCCGCGCCCGATGAGCGTCGGCACGATCCTCGCGTTCGCGTTCCTGGTCAGCCTCTTCGTCAACCCGGTCCAGCTGGGCACCCAGATCCTCACCGACGCCCAGAACGCCCTGGCCAGCTGGCGCCGCGTCATCGGGATCCTCGAGACGCCGGCCGACCTGGTCGACCCGGGCGAGTCCGGCACGAGCCTGCCGGACGGCCCGGTCGACGTACGTTTCGAGGGTGTGGCGTTCGCCTACCCCGGCGGTACGCCGGTCCTCCGCGACATCGACCTCGACATCCCGGCCGGTCGCCGGGTGGCCGTCGTCGGCGAGACCGGTTCGGGCAAGTCGACGCTGGCCAAGCTGCTGACCCGCCTCATGGACCCCACGACCGGCACCGTCCGGCTCGACGGCGTCGACCTGCGCGAGGTCCGCGAGGACAGCCTGCGCCGCAGCGTCGTCCTCGTCCCGCAGGAGGGCTTCCTGTTCGACGACACCCTCGCGGCGAACGCCCGCTACGGCCGGATCGACGCCACCGACGCCGCGATCACGGCGGCGGCCGACGAGCTCGGCCTCGGCGACTGGCTCGCCGGCCTGCCCGCGGGCCTGGCCACGGAGGTCGGCCAGCGCGGTGAGTCGCTGAGCGCGGGGGAGCGCCAGCTCGTCGCGCTGATCCGGGCCCAGCTCGCCGACCCCGACCTCCTCGTCCTCGACGAGGCGACCAGCGCGGTCGATCCCGAGCTGGAGATGCGGATCGGCCGGGCTCTGGAGCGCCTCATGCGGGGTCGCACCAGCGTCACCATCGCGCATCGCCTCTCCACGGCCGAGGCGGCCGACGAGGTCGTCGTGGTCGACGAGGGCCGCATCGTCCAGCGCGGTCCGCACGCCGAGCTGGCCCGGCAGGCCGGCAGCGTGTACGCCGGCCTGCACGCCTCTTGGACCGCGCAGCAGGGCTAGCGATCGGCACCTCGGCGAACCGCACGACCACCGCTCCAGCGCCTGCGTGACCCGGCTGGGATGATGGGGGAGTGACGTCCCTCGACCCGGCCATCGCCGACCGACTGAAGCGCACGACCGACGGCCTGCTGCCGGCGATCGTGCAGCAGCACGACACCGGTGAGGTGCTGATGCTGGCGTGGGTCGACGACGAGGCGCTGCACCGCACGCTCACCACCGGCCGCGCGACCTACTGGTCGCGCAGCCGCAACGAGTACTGGGTCAAGGGCGAGACGTCGGGCAACCCCCAGCACGTCAAGGAGGTGCGCCTCGACTGCGACGGCGACACGCTCCTGTTCAAGGTCGACCAGGAGGGCGTCGCGTGCCACACCGGCGCGCGCACCTGCTTCGACGAGGGGCTGCTCGGTGGCTGAGGCCCGGCGTACCTTCGGGCCCGTCGTCCTGGTCGGACTCGCCGGCGCGGGCATGGCCGCGATCGGCGGTCACAAGACGATGCTGACGATCCCGTCGGACTACCTCACCTCGCTCAAGGCCATCAATCCCGAGGCCGGCCTGCAGGGCCAGCACGGCGTCGACTTCCCGCTCGCCGGCGCGCTGGCACTCGTCACGCTCGCCGCCTGGGGCGCGGTCCTGGTCACCCGCGGCAGGTTCCGCCGCGTGGTCGCCGCGCTGACCGCGCTCGCCGCAGGGGGCGCCGTCGCGGCGCTGGTCGTCGGCGCGTTCGTCAAGGACGACAGCGCTACCCGGGACCTGACGTCGCGCCTCGGCGCGAGCGAGACCGTGCCGCTCGACCCCACCGGATGGATGTGGGTCGCCCTCGCCGGCGCCGCCCTCAGCCTCGTCGCGGCGGTCGCCGCGGTCCGGTTCGCCCGGTCCTGGCCCGAGATGGGCACCAAGTACGACGCCCCGGCCGGTGCCGTCGCGACGGTCGACGTACCCGTCGAGGAGCGCTCCAACCTCGAATTGTGGAAGTCGCTGGACGAGGGCGACGACCCGACTGCGTAGAATCCACCCGCAAGCCGAACGGCCCACGCAGCAAGGAGCACTCATGTCGGACAACCACGGCAACACCCCGGCGGCCTGGACCGCTGTCCTGATCGCCCTCGCGGGGTTCGTGGTCGGTGCCGTCGGCATCATGCTCCAGCCCGTCAGCATGCCGATCTTCTGGGTCGGCGTCGCGATCACCGTCGCGGCCGGCGCCATCTTCGTCGTGATGGCCAAGCTCGGCTTCCACGAGTCGGGTCACTGATCCTCAGGTGATGGCGACGGCGCGCTCGCGCCGGATGCTCCCGCCGGCCCTGGTGGTCGGCGGCCTCGCCGCGGCCTCGGTGGCGCTGCACCTGCGCGACCCCCACGACCACGGGTCGTGGGGCGTCTGTCCGACGTACGCCCTGTTCGGCGTCTACTGCCCGGGCTGCGGCGGCCTGCGTGCGGTCAACGACCTGACGAACCTGCAGATCGGCGCCGCCGCGTCGAGCAACCTGTTCCTCGTCGCCGGCCTGCCGCTGATCGCCTACGTCTTCGTGCGCTGGTCGTTCGGCCGGTGGGCCGGCCGCCCGTGGGAACCCGGGCTGCGATCGATCAACATCGGGGCCGCCGTCCTCGCCGTGCTGCTCGTCGCCTTCGTGGTCCTGCGCAACACCCCTGCCGGCAGCTGGCTCGCTCCCTGATCCGGGGCGAGGCCGTTGGGGTGGCTTTGAGAGGATGACGGCGTGAGTGACGTCCTGGCCCAGATCATCGCCGGCGCGCGCGAGGACCTCGCCGCCCGGGAGGCCGAGCTGCCGCTCGAGCAGCTGCGTGCGCGGCTGGCCGACGCCCCCGGCGTACGCGACCCGATGGCGGCGCTCCGAGCGCCCGGCAGCAGCGTGATCTCCGAGGTCAAGCGCAAGAGCCCGAGCAAGGGCGCGCTCGCCGACATCCCCGATCCCGCTGCGCTCGCCAAGGAGTACGCCGCCGGCGGCGCTGCCGCGATCAGCGTGCTCACCGAGCAGCGCCGGTTCGGCGGGAGCCTCGCCGACCTCCGCGCGGTCCGCGCGGCGGTCGACACCCCGATCCTGCGCAAGGACTTCATCGTCACCGAGTACCAGCTCGTCGAGGCGCGGGCCAACGGCGCCGACCTGGCGCTGCTGATGTGCTCGGCCATCACCGACGACGGTCAGCTCCGCACGCTGTTCGACGTCGCGACCGACCTCGGCCTGACCGTCCTGCTCGAGGTCCACGACGAGGAGGAGACGGCCCGCGCGGTCGCCCTGGGCGCTCCGCTGGTCGGCGTGAACGCGCGCAACCTCAAGACCCTCGAGATCCACAGCGACACCTTCGGGCGGCTCGCTCCACTCATCCCCGACGACCGGGTCAAGGTCGCCGAGTCCGGGATCTTCACCCCCGAGGACGTCAAGCGCTTCGTGTCCGAGGGCGCCCGCGCGGTGCTCGTCGGTGAGGCATTGGTCAAGGACGGCGCGCCCCGTGACGCCGTCGCAGCGATGACAGGAATCCAGGCATGAGTCTCGACAAGATCGACCCGACCAGCGCGTTCGGTGCCGACGCGGCCGGTTGGTTCGGCGGCGAGGGTGCCTTCGGTGGCAAGTTCATGCCCGAGGCGCTCATGGCCGCCCTCGACGAGCTCGACGCGGCCTGGCGCGAGGCGATGGCCGACCCCGCGTTCACCGGTGAGTTCGACCGCCTGCTCAAGGAGTACGCCGGCGTCCCGTCGATGCTCTACGACGCCACCCGCCTCAGCGAGCTGGCCGGCGCACGCATCCTGCTCAAGCGCGAGGATCTCAACCACACGGGTGCCCACAAGATCCGCAACGTGCTCGGCCAGGCGCTGCTGACCAAGCGGATGGGCAAGAAGCGCGTCATTGCCGAGACCGGCGCCGGCCAGCACGGCGTCGCGTCCGCGACCGCGGCCGCCTACCTCGGCCTGGACTGCACCGTCTACATGGGCCGCGTGGACACCGAGCGCCAGGCGCTCAACGTCGCGCGCATGCAGCTCCTCGGCGCCGAGGTGGTCCCGGTCGAGTCCGGCAGCGCCACCCTCAAGGACGCCATCAACGAGGCGCTCCGCGACTGGGTCAGCACGGTCGACCACACGGCGTACCTCTTCGGCACGGCCGCCGGCCCGCACCCGTTCCCGAGCCTGGTGCTCAGCTTCGTGCGCGGCATCGGCGACGAGGCGCGCCAGCAGTGCCTCGACCAGTACGGTGCCCTGCCCGACGCGATCGCTGCGTGCGTCGGCGGTGGCTCCAACGCGATCGGCCTGTTCGCCGGCTTCCTCGACGATCCGGAGGTCGCCATCTACGGCTTCGAGGCCGGGGGCGACGGCGTCGAGACCGGTCGCCACGCGTCCACGATCCATGCCGGCAGCATCGGCGTGCTGCACGGCGCCCGCACCTACGTCCTGCAGGACGAGGACGGCCAGACCGTCGAGTCGCACTCGATCTCCGCGGGCCTGGACTACCCGGGCGTCGGTCCCCAGCACTCCGCGCTGAGCGCGGCGGGCCGGGCGACGTACCTCCCCGTGACCGACGCCGAGGCGATGGCTGCCATGCGCACCCTCGCCCAGACCGAGGGCATCATCCCGGCGATCGAGTCGGCGCACGCCGTGGCGGGCGCGCTGCGGCTGGCGAAGGAGCGCCCGGGCCAGACGATCCTGGTGAACCTCTCGGGTCGCGGCGACAAGGACATGGGCACGGCGCTGGAGTACTTCGGTCTCGGCAACGCCGGCCCCAGCGCGGAGGAGCAGAAGTGACCAGCACCAGCACCGCCTTCGCGAAGGCGGCGGCCGAGGGCCGCAAGGCGCTCGTGGGCTACCTCCCGGCCGGCTTCCCCGACGTGGACGGCTCCATCACCGCGCTCAAGGCGATGGTCGACGCGGGCTGCGACGTCATCGAGATCGGGCTGCCCTACAGCGACCCGGTCATGGACGGCCCGATCATCCAGGCCGCCGCGCAGCAGGCGCTCGACGCCGGCGTCCGCGCCGAGGACGTGTTCCGCGTCGTCGAGGCCGTCGCCGCCACCGGTACGCCGACCCTGGTGATGACCTACTGGAACCCGGTCGAGCGCCATGGCGTCGACCGGTTCGCCCAGCGCCTGCTCGACGCCGGGGGAGCGGGCCTGATCACGCCCGACCTGACCCCCGACTACGCCCCCGAGTGGATCGCCGCGGCTGATGCGCGCGACCTCGACAAGGTCTTCCTCGTCTCGCCATCGAGCACCGACGAGCGGATCGCGATGACGACCGCGGCCAGCCGCGGCTTCGTCTACGCCACGGGGGTGATGGGGGTGACCGGCGGCAAGCAGGCGACGGCCGACGTCGTCGCGCCGCTCCTGGCCCGCACCAAGGCCACCACCGACCTGCCGGTCGGCGTCGGCGTCGGGGTCAGCACCGGCGCCCAGGCCAAGGAGCTCGCCCGCTACGCCGACGCGGTGATCGTCGGTTCGGCGTTCGTCCGTGCGCTGCTCGACAACGCCGGCGATCTCACCGCGGGCATCAAGGCGCTGACCGCGCTGACCGAGGAGCTGGCCGGGGGAGTCCGTGCGTAGGACCGTCACCGGCGTGGTCGCCGCGCTCGTCGCGACCCTGGTCCTCACCGCGTGCGGGGGAGGCCCGGGGGGATTCACCGGCCGCAAGCTGGAGAACCCGTGGCCGGCGCCCACCCAGGCGCTCACCGACACCGACGGGTCGGCGTACTCCCTGGCGAAGGACACCACCGACAAGAAGCTGACGCTGGTCTTCTTCGGCTTCTCCCACTGCCCGGACTTCTGCCCGCTGGTCATGAACAACATCGCCGCGGCCTTCAACCAGCTCGACGCCGCCGACCGTGCCCGGACCGGGATGGTCTTCGTGACCTCCGACCCGGCGCGCGACACCACCAAGGTGCTGCGCGCCTACCTCGACGGCTACAACAAGGACTTCATCGGCCTGACGGCGCCGATCGGCAAGATCATCACCGCGGCCAGCGCCCTGCACGTCTACGTCAACGACGGCAAGAAGCTGCCGAGCGGTGGCTACGATCTCGGCGGTCACTCGACCTTCGTCCTGGGACTCCAGGACGGCAAGGCCGACGTGATGTGGCAGGAATCGACCTCCGCCGCCCAGTTCGCCTCCGACATCCACTCCCTGCTCAAGGACTGATCCGTGGACCTGCTCTCCATCCCGAGCCCGTCACAGGGCGTGTGGCACCTCGGGTTCTTCCCGATCCGGGGCTACGCGCTCAGCATCATCGCGGGCATCGTCGCCGCGATCTGGATCGCCGAGCGGCGGTGGAAGGCACGCGGCGGCACGTACGGCGAGGTCCAGGACATCGCCATCTGGGCGGTCCCGTTCGGTCTGGTCGGCGGCCGGCTCTACCACGTGTGCACCGACTGGGAGAAGTACTTCGGCCACGGCCACAACCCGGTCACCGCCCTCTACATCTGGCGCGGCGGGCTCGGCATCTGGGGCGCGGTCCTCCTCGGCGCCCTCGGCGCCTGGATCGGCTGCCGCCACAAGGGGATCCGCTTCTCGGCCATGGCCGACGCGGTCGCGCCCGCGCTCCTGGTCGCCCAGGCGCTGGGACGCTGGGGCAACTGGTTCAACCAGGAGCTGTACGGCCGCCCGACCAAGCTGCCCTGGGGCCTGGAGATCGACACCGACCACCTGCAGTGCCGGGTGAACGGGCTGCCGACCGAGGGCGCGAGCTGCTACGCCGCCAACGGCGGGCCCTACCCCCAGGACGTGCTGTTCCACCCGACCTTCCTCTACGAGTGCCTGTGGAACCTGGCGGGCTTCGCCCTGCTCATCTGGCTGGAGCGCAAGCTCCGTCTCGGCTGGGGTCGCACCATGGCGGCGTACGTGATGATCTACACCGTCGGCCGCTTCTGGATCGAATATCTGCGGGTGGACAACGTCCAGCTGAACGATGTTCTCGGACTGCGGTTCAACGACTGGGTCTCGATCGTGTGCTTCCTGGGCGGGGCGGCCTTCCTCTGGAGGTCCCGCAAGCGGCATCCGGGGCCACAGACCGAGGTGTACCTCACGCCCGCTGGCGAATAGCGAAGCGCGTCGTACGCCGGCGCGGTGGTAATCTGACGCTTCCGCCGCGTGGGCCAGTGTTGTCCCTAGCGCCCCACCTTCTCCCACCTCCGACGTCCAATCGCGCCGGATCCAGGCGGGAGACGTAGTCGACGGGAGAACTCTGGTGCCCTACCAGCACTCGTTCCCACCGCCGGAGGGTCTTTACGACCCGCGTCACGAGAAGGACGCCTGTGGCGTCGCCTTCGTCGCGACCCTGACCGGAGAAGCCAGCCACGACATCGTGGCCAAGGCCCTGACCGCCCTGCGCAACCTCGACCACCGAGGTGCCGCTGGCGCCGAGCCCAACTCGGGTGACGGCGCGGGCATCCTGCTCCAGGTTCCGGACACGTTCCTCCGAGCCGTCGCTGCCGACGAGGGCTTCGAGCTCCCGGCCGCCGGCTCCTACGCCGTGGGCACGGCCTTCCTGCCCGGCGACGACGCGCAGGTCGCCAAGACCCGCGAGCAGATCGAGGGCATCGCCGCCGAGGAGGGCCTCACGGTCCTCGGCTGGCGCGAGGTCCCGGTCAACCCCGAGATCCTCGGCGTCATGGCGCGCGACGTCATGCCGGCCTTCGTGCAGCTGTTCGTGGCTGCCGAGGGCAAGCAGGGCATGGAGCTCGAGCGCCTCGCCTTCTGCCTGCGCAAGCGGGCCGAGCGCGAGACGGACGTCTACTTCCCGTCGCTGTCCAGCCGCACGCTGGGCTACAAGGGCATGCTCACCACCGAGCAGCTCGACGAGTTCTTCCCCGACCTGCGCGACGAGCGGATGGCCTCGGCCATCGGTGTGGTGCACTCGCGCTTCTCGACGAACACGTTCCCGAGCTGGCCGCTGGCGCACCCGTTCCGCTTCATCGCGCACAACGGTGAGATCAACACCGTCATGGGCAACCGCAACTGGATGCGGGCCCGTGAGGCCCTGCTGGCGTCGGAGAACATCCCCGGCGACCTCGAGCGGCTCTTCCCGATCTGCACCCCGGGCGCCTCGGACTCCGCGTCCTTCGACGAGGTCCTCGAGCTGCTCCACCTGGGTGGCCGCAGCCTCCCGCACTCGGTCCTGATGATGATCCCGGAGGCGTGGGAGAACCACACCGAGATGGATCAGGCCAAGCGCGACTTCTACGCCTTCCACTCCTCGATGATGGAGCCGTGGGACGGCCCCGCGTCGGTCGTCTTCACCGACGGCACCCAGATCGGCGCGGTCCTCGACCGCAACGGCCTGCGCCCCTCGCGCTTCTGGGTCACCGACGACGGCCTGGTCGTGATGGCCTCCGAGGCCGGCGTGCTCGACGACATCGCCCCCGAGAAGGTCGTCCGCAAGGGCCGCCTGCAGCCGGGCAAGATGTTCCTGGTCGACACCGTCGAGCACCGGATCGTCGAGGACGAGGAGATCAAGTCCACCCTCGCCGCCGAGCACCCCTACGGCGAGTGGCTGCACGCCGGGATGGTCCACCTCGACGACATCCCCGAGCGCGAGCACATCGTGCACACGCACGCCTCGGTCACCCGCCGCCAGCAGATCTTCGGCTACACCGAGGAGGAGCTGCGGGTCATCCTGTCGCCGATGGCGAACACCGGTGGTGAGGCGCTCGGCTCGATGGGCACCGACTCGCCGATCGCCGCGCTGAGCGACAAGCCGCGCCTGCTGTTCGACTACTTCGCGCAGCTGTTCGCCCAGGTCACCAACCCGCCGCTGGACGCCATCCGCGAGGAGCTCGTCACCTCGCTGTACGGCTCGATCGGCCCGGAGTCCAACCTGCTCGAGCCGACGCCCGCGTCGTGCCGCCAGGTGGTGCTGCCGTTCCCGGTCATCTCCAACGACGACCTGGCCAAGATCCGCCACATCAACCGCGAGGGCGACATGCCCGGCTTCGTCACCCACGTCTCGCGTGGTCTGTACGACGTCGAGGGTGGCGGCACCGCGATGGCGGCCCGCATCGACGAGATCTGTGCCGAGGTCTCGGCCGCGATCGCCGACGGTGCGCGCATCATCGTGCTCTCCGACCGCCACTCGACCGCCGAGCTCGCGCCGATCCCGTCGCTGCTGCTCACCGCCGCGGTCCACCACCACCTGGTCCGCGAGAAGACCCGCACCCAGGTGGGCCTGCTGGTCGAGGCCGGCGACGTCCGCGAGGTCCACCACGTGGCCCTGCTGGTCGGCTACGGCGCTGCCGCGGTCAACCCGTACCTCGCCATGGAGTCCGTCGAGGACCTCGCTCGCGAGGGCTACTTCGTCAAGGCCGAGGCCGACGTCGCGGTCAAGAACCTGATCAAGGCGCTCGGCAAGGGCGTCATGAAGGTGATGTCCAAGATCGGCGTGAGCACGGTGGCGTCGTACACCGGTGCGCAGATCTTCGAGTGCCTGGGCCTGTCCCAGGAGGTCGTGGACAAGTACTTCACCGGCACCACCTCCAAGCTCGGCGGCATGTCGCTGGACCAGATCGCCCAGGAGGTCGCCGCGCGTCACGCGAAGGCGTACCCGCCGGCCGGCATCGCTCCCTCGCACCGCGAGCTCGAGATCGGTGGCGAGTACCAGTGGCGTCGTGAGGGTGAGCCGCACCTGTTCAACCCGGAGACGGTCTTCCGCCTCCAGCACTCCACCCGCACCGGTCGCTACGACATCTTCAAGCAGTACACCTCCCTGGTCGACGAGCAGTCCGAGCGGCTGATGACGCTGCGCGGCCTGTTCAAGTTCAAGGACGCCGCTGCGCTCGGCCGCACCCCGATCGACATCTCCGAGGTCGAGTCGGTCGAGTCGATCGTCAAGCGCTTCAGCACCGGCGCGATGTCCTACGGCTCCATCTCCAAGGAGGCGCACGAGAACCTCGCGATCGCCATGAACCGGCTGGGCGCCAAGTCCAACACCGGTGAGGGCGGCGAGGACCCGGACCGCCTCTACGACCCGGAGCGTCGTTCGTCGATCAAGCAGGTCGCCTCGGGTCGCTTCGGCGTCACCTCGGAGTACCTCACCAACGCCGACGACATCCAGATCAAGATGGCGCAGGGCGCCAAGCCCGGCGAGGGCGGCCAGCTGCCCGGCAACAAGGTGTACCCCTGGGTCGCCAAGACCCGGCACAGCACGCCGGGCGTGGGCCTCATCTCCCCGCCGCCGCACCACGACATCTACTCGATCGAGGACCTCGCCCAGCTGATCCACGACCTGAAGAACGCCAACCCGGCGGCTCGGGTCCACGTCAAGCTGGTCTCCGAGGTCGGTGTCGGCACGGTCGCCGCGGGTGTCTCCAAGGCCCACGCGGACGTCGTCCTGGTCTCCGGCCACGACGGTGGAACCGGTGCCTCGCCGCTCACCTCGCTCAAGCACGCCGGTGGACCCTGGGAGCTCGGTCTCGCCGAGACCCAGCAGACCCTGCTGCTCAACGGCCTGCGCGACCGGATCGTCGTCCAGACCGACGGCCAGCTCAAGACCGGTCGTGACGTCGTCATCGCCGCCCTGCTGGGCGCCGAGGAGTTCGGCTTCGCGACCGCTCCGCTGGTCGTGTCCGGCTGCATCCTGATGCGCGTGTGCCACCTCGACACCTGCCCCGTGGGCGTCGCCACACAGAACCCGGTCCTGCGTGAGCGCTTCAACGGCAAGCCGGAGTTCGTGGTGAACTTCTTCGAGTTCATCGCCGAGGAGGTCCGCGAGATCCTCGCCGAGCTGGGCTTCCGCTCCATCGAGGAGGCCGTCGGCCAGGTCGAGGCGCTCGACACGCTCGACGCGATCAGCCACTGGAAGGCCGCCGGGCTCGACCTGGCGCCGATCCTGCACAAGGTCGACGTCGCGCAGACGCACTTCCCCGACCAGGACATCCGCAACACCGGTGTCCAGGACCACGGGCTGGAGAAGTCGCTCGACATGACCCAGCTGGTCCCGCTGGCGCAGGCCGCGATCGAGAACGGCGAGCCCTTGCGCGCCCAGCTCCCGATCCGCAACGTCAACCGCACCGTCGGCACGATCCTCGGTCACGAGGTCACCAAGAAGTACGGCGGCGCCGGTCTCCCCGACGGCACGATCGACATCACCTTCAACGGCTCGGCCGGCAACTCCTTCGGTGCGTTCCTGCCGCAGGGCATCACGCTGCGCATCGAGGGTGACGCCAACGACTACGTCGGCAAGGGCCTCTCGGGCGGTCGCATCGCGATCCGTCCCGACCGTGCCTCGACGTTCAAGGCGAACGAGAACATCATCGCCGGCAACACCATCGGCTACGGCGCGACCTCGGGTGCGTTGTTCATCCGTGGCGGCGTGGGCGAGCGGTGCTGCGTGCGCAACTCGGGTGCCTCGGTCGTCACCGAGGGCGTGGGCGACCACGGCTGCGAGTACATGACCGGTGGTCGTGTGGTCGTCCTGGGCAAGACGGGCCGCAACTTCGCGGCCGGCATGTCCGGTGGCATCGCCTGGGTGCTGGACTTCAAGGAGTTCCGCGCGAACAAGGAGCTCGTCGAGCTGCGTCCGGTCGCCCCCGAGCACATCGATGAGCTCAAGGCCCTGGTCACCCAGCACTTCGAGGAGACCGAGTCCGAGGTCGCCGGCGAGCTGCTGGCCGACTGGGACGCGGCGCTCACCCGCTTCACCGAAGTCATGCCCCGCGACTACCGCCTCGTGCTCGAGGCCAAGGCTGCTGCCGAGGCCGAGGGTCTGGACGAGGACGCGATCGCCAACCGGATTATGGAGGTGCTCCATGGCTGACCCGAAGGGCTTCCTCAAGGAGGGCCGCCAGGTCGCGACCCGTCGTCCCGTCGACGAGCGGGTGGCGGACTGGAACGAGGTCTACCCCGACGGTGGGATCGGCCGCACGCTGCTGCCGATCATCACCACGCAGGCGAGCCGTTGCATGGACTGCGGCATCCCGTTCTGCCACCAGGGCTGCCCGCTGGGCAACATCATTCCCGAGTGGAACGACCTGGTCTGGCGCAACGACTGGGAGGCCGCCATCGAGCGGCTGCACGCGACCAACAACTTCCCGGAGTTCACCGGTCGCCTCTGCCCTGCCCCGTGCGAGACCGCCTGCGTCCTGGGCATCAACCAGGACCCGGTGACGATCAAGAACATCGAGGTCTCGATCATCGACAAGGCCTGGGAGTCGGGCTTCGTCCGGCCCGAGGAGGCCGAGTGGCAGTCGGGCAAGACCGTCGCCGTCATCGGCTCCGGTCCGGCCGGTCTGGCCGCCGCCCAGCAGCTCACCCGTGCCGGTCACACCGTGGCCGTCTACGAGCGGGCCGACCAGCCCGGTGGCCTGCTGCGCTACGGCATCCCCGAGTTCAAGATGGAGAAGTCGCAGGTCGACCGTCGCCTCCAGCAGATGAGGCGCGAGGGCACGGTCTTCCGCACCGGCGTCGAGGTCGGCCAGGGCAACCTGACCGCCGACGCGCTGCGTGACCGGTACGACGCCGTCGTGCTGGCCATGGGCTCGACGGTCGCCCGCGACCTGCCGGTCCCCGGCCGGGAGCTCGGTGGCATCCACCAGGCGATGGAGTTCCTCCCGCAGGCCAACCGGGTCGCCCGTGGCGAGACCGTCGAGGGTCAGATCCGTGCCGACGGCAAGAACGTCGTCATCATCGGTGGCGGTGACACGGGCGCCGACTGCCTCGGCACCTCGATCCGCCAGGGCGCCGCGTCGATCACCCAGCTCGAGATCATGCCGCGCCCGGCCGACTCCGACGGCCAGGCGGCGAACCGCCCGGCCGGCCAGCCGTGGCCGACGTACCCGATGATCTACCGCGTCTCTTCGGCCCACGAGGAGGGTGGCGAGCGCGTGTACGCCACCTCGACCGTCGAGTTCCTCGGCGACGAGGCCGGCAACGTCCGCGCGCTCAAGGTCACCGAGGCCGGTCCCGACTTCAAGCCCGTCGAGGGCACCGAGCGGGAGATCCCCGCCGAGCTGGTCCTCTTCGCGATGGGCTTCGTCGGCCCGGAGAAGGCCGGTCTGGTCGAGCAGCTCGCCGTCGAGCTGGACGAGCGCGGAAACATCAAGCGCGACAAGGACTACGCGACCTCGGTCGAGGGTGTCTTCGTCGCCGGTGACGCCGGCCGTGGTCAGTCGCTCATCGTCTGGGCGATCGCCGAGGGCCGCTCCGCCGCCGCCGCGGTGGACAAGTACCTCACCGGTTCGACCAACCTGCCCGCTCCGATCCCGCCGACGGCCCGTCCGTTGATGGTCTGAGCCACGCAGCGATCACCACGAGGACCCAGCCGTTCACGGCTGGGTCCTCGTGCTTTCGGGGCACGCGGAGACCGTTACCCGCCAGTACGCCGCCGGCTGCCCGCGCCGTGCCCCACACCACTAGGCTCACAGACGTGAGACGAGCGAAGATCGTGTGCACCATCGGCCCGGCAACCAGCTCGGAGGAGAAGATCCGCGAGCTGGTCGCCGCCGGCATGAACGTCGCACGGCTGAACATGAGCCACGGCAGCCACGAGCAGCACGCCGAGGTTTACCAGCGCGTGCGCGACGCGGCCGCTCTCGCCCGCAAGGCGGTCGGCATCTTCGCCGACCTCCAGGGACCGAAGATCCGCCTCGAGCGGTTCTCCGGAGGACCGGCCCAGCTGACGCAGGGTCAGCGCTGGACGATCACCACCCGCGATGTCGACGGCAACGCCGAGATCAGCGGTACGACGTACAAGGGCCTGCCCGGTGACGTCCGCCCCGGTGACCCGATCCTGATCGACGACGGCAAGGTCCGCCTGCGGGTGCTCGAGGTCTCCGACACCGACGTGGTCACCGAGGTCGAGGTGGCCGGCAAGGTCAGCAACAACAAGGGCATCAACCTGCCCGGCGTCGCGGTCTCCGTGCCGGCGCTCTCCGAGAAGGACACCGACGACCTGCGCTTCGCGCTCCGTCTCGGCGTCGACTTCGTCGCCCTGTCCTTCGTGCGCAGCGCCGCCGACGCCGAGGACGTGCGCGCGATCATGCGCGAGGAGGGCGTCTTCGTCCCCGTCATCGCCAAGATCGAGAAGCCGCAGGCGATCGACAACCTCGACGAGATCGTCCGTGCCTTCGACGGCTTCATGGTCGCGCGTGGCGACCTCGGCGTGGAGATGCCGCTGGAGGAGGTGCCCTTCCTGCAGAAGAAGGTCATCGTCGCCGCACGCCGCAACGCCAAGCCCGTCATCGTCGCCACCCAGATGCTCGAGTCGATGATCGCCAGCCCGGCGCCCACCCGCGCGGAGGCCAGCGACGTGGCCAACGCCGTGCTCGACGGTGCCGACGCCGTGATGCTCTCCGGCGAGACGGGCGTGGGGGAGTACCCCATCGTCACGGTCGAGACGATGGCCCGGATCATCGAGGCCACCGAGGAGCACGCGCTCGTCGATCGCAACTTCAGCCGCTTCGGGCGGATCAGCTGGCAGCCCAAGAGCCGCGGCGGCATCATCACCAAGGCGGCCGAGGAGGTCGCCCAGCGTGTCGAGGCGCAGCTCATCGTTGCCTTCACCCAGTCCGGCGACTCCGCCAAGCGCCTCTCCCGACTGCGCAGCGGCATCCCGGTGCTGGCGTTCACCCCGCTCGACAAGGTCTGCTCGCAGCTGGCCCTCACCTGGGGCGTCGAGGCCTTCAAGACCCAGATGGTCGAGCACACCGACGAGATGGTCCGCCAGGTCGACGAGGAGCTGCTGCGCATCGGCCGCGTCCAGGAGGGCGACCTCGTCGTCATCGTCGCGGGCTCCCCGCCCGGCATCCCCGGCTCGACCAATGCCCTGCGCATCCACCGCATGGGCGACGCGATCAACGAGCTCGCGCCGGCGTACAAGCGCCGCAGCTAGGTCTTCGAACCGATCAGCCCGTCGAGCAGCGCGACGGCCTCGCGTCGGCTCACGCTGATCACGCGCGGATTGGACTGTCGCCACGCCACGCCGACAAGGTCGAGCGCCCAGCAGCACAGCTCGCGAATGTCAGCAGATGCATTGACGAACTGCCAGCGCGGATACCAGTACGTCTTCGGCTCGCCTCCGATCAACTTGGTCGTGGAGTTCATGACGCGGCAGCCGTCGGAGTGGAACAGCCCGCGCAGGAACGGTTCCGGGTGCTGCTCGACGATGGAGCGCTGCCAGTTCTCGAGTGCGATCAGCCGTTCGTGCTTGCGGCCCGGGCCGTGCTGCGGGAAGAGGCAGGGCCAGTGCTGCCAGTTCGAGGTCACGTCGATCGCGCCAGGCTTCCTGGCGTGGAAGACCTTCGCGTGCGGGCGCATCGCCCGGACGCATTCGGTCACGTCGTCGATGACCCGCGACTGGGTCGCGTCGCAGGTGATGCGCAGACAGTAGAAGCGGTGGTTCCTCGAGATGTGCCCATCGCCGAGGTAGAAGCCGAGCAGGGCTGAGTACGCCGCGGTATCCAGCTGCTCGTCTCCGCATGTCGGGCAATCGGCCATGCGCAAGCGGAGGGCGTCTGGTCGGCGGTGCCACTTGAGCAGCGTCGACACCGGAACACCCAGCTCGCGGCTGATCGCGCGCCACGACGAGCCCGCGGCACGCAGCGCGGCCGCGTGGTCCCGAGTGTCCTGACCGTGCACCGACTGATCGTCACACCCGGCACCGACATCGGTGATCGGATGATTTGGTGCCCCGGGTGGGATTCGAACCCACACTGGATGTGGTTTGAGCACATGGTCTCTGCCGTTGGACTACCGGGGCTCCAGCCCTCAAAACCTACCGTCTCGGCGACGCCTGACGTGCAGCGGCGTCCGCCCGATAGCCTTGCCCCGTGACCGAGACGCCGACGCCCCGCACCGTGGTCATCGCGGAGGACGAGACGCTGATCCGGATGGATCTGGCCGAGATGCTCGAGGAGGAGGGCTACTCCGTCGTCGGACAGGCCGGAGACGGCCAGAAGGCGATCGAGCTCGCCGAGCAGCTCCGCCCCGACCTCGTGATCCTGGACGTGAAGATGCCCGTCCTGGACGGCATCGCCGCCGCCGAGTCGATCGCTGGGCGCCGGATCGCCCCGGTCGTCATGCTCACCGCCTTCTCCCAGCGCGACCTGGTCGAGCGGGCGCGCGAGGCCGGCGCGATGTCCTACATCGTCAAGCCGTTCAGCCAGACCGACCTGGTGCCGGCGATCGAGATGGCGGTGAGCAGGTACGCCGAGATCGCCCAGCTCGAGGCCGAGGTCGAGGACCTCAAGGACCGGCTGGAGACCCGCAAGGCGGTCGACCGCGCCAAGAGCGTCCTCCAGGAACAGCTGGCGATCAGCGAGCCGGATGCGTTCCGCTGGATCCAGAAGACCGCCATGGACCTGCGCATGTCGATGCGCGAGGTCGCCGAGGGCGTCGTCAACCACGGCGTCCCCGGCACCTGATCTCGTTCGGGTAACGACTTCATAAGGGATGGCCTGCTGATCGCGGCCACGCCGCGTGAGGGTGTGGCGCGAAACACGCCGACCCCTAGACTGCCGAGCAGTAGAGGCAGGAGGGCCTTCCTTGACCAGTCGCGAGCCGCATCGCTCCAGGGCTGCACAGGTGACGGTGAGCGCGATGCTGCTCGCCATCCTCGGTGCGTTCCTGGCACTCGTCACACCAGCGCCGTCGTACGCCGCCGACCCGCCGGTCTGCAGCCAGACACTGACCTCCGCCTGCATCCAGGGAACGCTCATCGTTCGCCTGGGGAAGCAGCAGCGCAAGGCGATCGATGGCGTCACCGTCGAGCTGACCACCCCCTCGGGCAAGACCGAGACCGTCCAGACCGACGCCGACGGCAAGTGGATGTTCAACGTCGCCGAGGAGGGTGACTTCCACGTCTCCCTCGACGACAGCACGTTGCCCAGCGGCATGGCCGTCCAGGGGAACAACAACGCCACCGTGCACATCAAGTTCGGCACGATCTCGGCGAACTCCGCCTCCTTCAGCATCAATGCCGACGGCTACGACCCCCACAAGCAGGACAAGAGCGCCGCGATCATGCAGGGGGTGTGGCTCGGTCTGGTCTTCGGCCTGCTGCTCGCCCTGGCCTCGATGGGCGTCTCCCTGATCTACGGCACCACCGGCATGTCGAACTTCGCCCACGGCGAGCAGGTCACGCTCGGCGGTGTGCTCGGGTGGCTGCTGTGCAACAACGGTGTCTTCGGGTTGGACCCGATGCCATTGCTGCCGGGCGGGATCCTGGTGGTCCTGATCTGTGCCGCGACCGGCTGGATCCAGGACCGGTTCGTCTGGCAGCCCCTGCGGCGCCGCGGCCTGGGCCTGATCCAGCTGATGATCGTCAGCATCGGCCTCTCGCTGGCGCTGCTGTACTTCTACCAGCTGCTCATGTCGACCGACACCAAGCAGATCACCAAGTCGCCGCCGACCGCGCACTACATCCTCGGGGGCAGGGTCGCCTGGACCTCGCAGTCGCTGGTGGCGGTGCTGATCTCGCTGGCGATCATCGCCGGCATCGGGCTGGCGTTGATGAAGACCCGGCTCGGCCGGGCTACCCGGGCGGTCTCCGACAACCCGGCGCTCGCCTCGGCCTCCGGCATCGACACCGACAAGGTCATCCGCCTGGTGTGGACCGTCGCGATGGGCCTGGCGGGACTGTCCGGCTTCCTCTACGCGCTGGTCATCCAGAACGGCATCACCGCGCTCACCGGCTCGCAGATCCTGCTGCTGCTGTTCGCGGCGGTCACCCTCGGTGGGCTCGGCACCGCCTTCGGGGCGCTGGTGGGCTCGCTGGCGATCGGTCTGATCGCGCAGGTGGTGCCGACGCTCGGCGTACCCGACGACCTCAAGTACGCCACGGCGATGCTGCTCATGATCCTGATGTTGCTGTTCCGGCCGCAGGGTCTCCTCGGCAAGGCCCAGCGGGTCGGTTAGGAGAACCACGATGGATGTACTGCACTCGATCCTGACCGATGTTGTCCGTGAGGGCATCGGAGCCAAGACGGCGGCGATCGTCATCGTCGTCATCGGGCTCAACGTCCACTTCGGATTCACCGGCCTGCTGAACATGGGCCAGGCCGGCTTCATGCTGCTCGGCGGCTACGGCTTCGCCATCTCCATCGGCCACGGGCTGCCGTTCGTGGTGGCGATGCTGGTGGGCTTCGGGCTGGCCACCGTCTTCGCGCTGATCCTGGGCTTCTCAGCCCTCAAGCTCAGAGGCGACTATCTCGCCATCGTGACGATCGCGGCGGCCGAGGTCATCAAGATCCTCGGCAACTCCGAGCGGTTCAAGAGCCTCACCGGCGGCTCGCTCGGCTACCGCAGCAACAACTACGACCCCGAGTTCCTCAAGCTGTCCTTCTTCCCGCACTACAAGTCGTGGACCCTGCTGTCGTTCAACTACGCCGACGTCTCGACCAGCACGGCCTTCCAGCTGTTCGGGTGGTTCGTCATCCTGCTGATCGCCGCCGGCATCGTGCTCACCGTGCGCAAGGTGCGTGCGGGCCGGGCGAAGGCGCTGCTGCTCGTGGGCGAGGCCGTGGTGCTGCTGCTGGCCACGTTGTTCATGTTCCCGCTGACCGAGCTGTCGACCGGCGACTCGAGCGACAGCGGCCGGATCGTCTCCTCCACCGGCTGGTGGATCGTGTTCATCGCCTGGTGCCTGGTCGCGGTCTCGACCGTGATCGTCTACCTGCTCACCCGCAGCCCCTGGGGCCGGATGCTCAAGGGCATCCGGGAGGACGAGGACGCCGTACGCTCGCTCGGCAAGAACGTCTTCCTGGTCAAGCTGCAGGCGCTCATCATCGGCGGTTGCTTCGGTGCCCTGGGCGGCATGGTCTACGCACTCGCGCTGGGCGCGATCAAGGCCGACGACCAGGCACGACCGATGACCTTCCTGTGCTACACCGCGCTGCTCATCGGTGGAGCCGCCACGCTGCTCGGGCCGGTCATCGGACCGGTCCTGTACTTCATGGGCCAGTGGCTGATCGAGGGCATCGTGAAGAACTACGTGCCGGACAACATCCTCAACGACCAGCAGGCCGAGCCCACGGCGTACGTCGTCATGGGCATCGTGCTGATGCTGCTGGTGATCTTCAGACCACAGGGCGTCTCCGGCGACAAGAGGGAGCTGCAGTTCAATGTTTGATGCAGAGCGCGTTCCCGGTGGCAAGAAGCCGGACCCGATCCTCACGGTCGACAAGATCACCCGCCAGTTCGGTGGCGTGACCGCGGTCGACGTCGAGCACCTCGAGGTCCAGCGCGGGGTGATCACCGCGTTGATCGGCCCCAACGGCGCCGGTAAGACCACGTTCTTCAACCTGATGACGGGCTTCGACACCCCGACGTCGGCGGGCAAGGGCGCGGCCTGGAGCTTCGACGGCAAGGCGATGAGTCGCACGGCCGCCTCCTCGATCGCCCGGGCAGGGATGGTGCGTACGTTCCAGCTGACCAAGGCGCTGTCCCGGATGACGGTGCTGGAGAACATGCTGCTCGGGGCCAAGGACCAGCCGGGGGAGCGGCTCGTCACCTCGCTGTTCCCGCCGCTGTGGCGCAAGCGCGAGGCCGAGATCCACGACAAGGCCCACGAGCTCCTCGCCCGCTTCAAGCTCGACACGAAGGTCGACGACTACGCCGGCAGCCTCTCGGGCGGTCAGCGCAAGCTGCTCGAGATGGCGCGAGCGCTGATGGGCGACCCGCGGATGATCATGCTCGACGAGCCGATGGCCGGGGTGAACCCGGCGCTGACACAGTCGCTGCTCGGTCACATCCAGTCCCTGCGCGACGACGGCATGACGGTCCTGTTCGTCGAGCACGACATGCACGTCGTCCGGCACATCTCCGACTGGGTCGTGGTGATGGCCGAGGGGCGGATCGTCGCCGAGGGGCCGGCCGACAGCGTGATGTCGGACCCCGCCGTCGTCGACGCCTACCTCGGTGCCCACCACGACACCGACCTGGCCGACCTCGACTACGAGGAGATCGAGCAGGAGGTCGCCGCCGAGGCGGCCGAGGTCGAGAGCTCGTCGGAGCCGGCGGAGGAGAACGCATGAGCACCCAGCCCCTGATCGAGGTCGACAACGTCGTCGCCGGCTACATCCCGGGGGTCGACATCCTCCGCCAGTGCAGCCTGGTCGCCTACCCCGGCGAGATGGTCGGCATCATCGGCCCCAACGGCGCCGGCAAGTCGACGCTGCTCAAGGCCATGTTCGGCCTGGTCAAGGTCCACTCCGGCACCGTCCGGCTGGGCGATCGCGACATCACCAACCTGCGAGCCAACAAGCTGGTGCAGATGGGGGTCGGGTTCGTCCCGCAGACCAACAACGTCTTCCCCTCGCTGAACATCGAGGAGAACCTGTTGATGGGTCTCTACCTGCGGCCCAAGAAGGCGCGGGAGCGGCTCACGGCGATGTGGGACCTGTTCCCCAACCTCCACGAGCGCCGCACCCGGATGGCCGGCGCGCTGTCCGGTGGCGAGCGGCAGTCGCTGGCGATGGCCCGGGCGCTGATGATGGAGCCGGACGTGCTCCTGCTCGACGAGCCGTCGGCGGGCCTCTCGCCGGTGCGCCAGGACGAGACCTTCATCCGGACCAAGCAGATCAACCAGACCGGCGTCAGCGTCGTCATGGTCGAGCAGAACGCACGGCGCTGCCTGCAGATCTGTGACCGCGGCTACGTCCTGGACCAGGGCCGCGACGCCTACACCGGCACCGGTCAGGAGCTGGCCAAGGACCCGAAGGTCATCGAGCTCTACCTCGGCACGCTCGCCGCCGACGTCGACGCCGAGCGCAAGGCCTAGAACTCCGTGCCGCGGCGTCTGGGCCGTCGGTGATCAGCGGGGAGGATCTGGTGCACCTGGTGGCTCAGATCCTCCCGGACGGTGTTGTCCACAGGCGGACATCGGCCCGGTGGCGCGACCACGCCTCCCGGCGTAGGTTCCGAGTACCTCATTCTCGGGAGGCTCCATGAAGTCCTTGGTCGCTGCGCTCACCCTGCTGCTGTCGCTCACGCTTGCCGGATGCGGTGGCGGCTCTGGCCCTGTTGACCCGCCGTCGTCGATCTCCAGTACGCCGACTCCGACGTCGACGGCTCCGGCGGCGCCCACTCCGCCGGTCGGGACGTACGACCGGACCAAGGCCGGTGTCATCAAGTTCGCGAAGTACTACTGGACTGTCGTCGACTACTCGCTCACAACCGGCGATACCAACCCGCTCAAGGCGCTCGAACACAAATGTGCCGCATGCGAAGCGGGGCGTAAGTGGATACAGGCGGTGTACAGGCGCGGTGGCCGGGTGACCGGCGGGCGTCACGTTCCAAGCCGGTTCCATGCGCTCGCATTCGCGCCGGACGGTAGTGGCCTGTCGCTTCGGATGATGACGACTGCGCAGCGGGTGTCGGGTGCCGGTTCGATGGATGGCGTCTGGCCGGTTACGCACCATTCATTCACGATGCGGATCGACGCGGTGAATGCGTCGTGGCGTGTGACCGAGTGGCGAATCCTTCAATGAAGGCTGGCGTGGGTGCGGCCGTTGCGGTCGCCCTGGTGCTTGCGTTCTGCTGGCCGGCCGCCGGTCAGCCGCATGTCAAGCCAGGCCCCAAGTCGTTCGACGCAGCGGCGAACGGCGGGAATCATTCAGTCCTGGTACCGCACGGTTCCAGTGGAGGTTCGCCAGCCGATGTGACGCTGACCAGTTGGGTTCCTTGCGACGCAAACTGTCGGTCTGACATGTGTCGCATCCACCAGGTCGCGGTCTACGGCACCGTGTCCGGTTCGACACAGCAGATCTGCCTGGGCCACAAGACGGTCGTGACGGCCGCCGCGGTGGCGAACGCGTTCCGGCGGATCGGCGTACCGACGCCTGCGCTGCACATCCAGCCGGTGAAGGGCCGGACCCTGGTGAACTTCAGGACCAACTTCTACGCGACCGGGGGAGCGGCGTACACGCGGACGCTGACCTTGCTCGGTCAGCGCGTGCAGCTCCGTATCAGCGTCGAGGAGTACGACTTCCGCTTCGGCGACGGTGCTGACCTGGTCAGCGCGCAGCCGGGTGGGAAGTACCCGCGGCTGGTCAACACCCACGAGTACCTCCGCAAGGGTGTGGTGCATCCGAGCCTGAGCACGACGTGGCAGGCGCGCTACCGCGTGGGCGGCGGCGCATGGCAGGACGTCGTGGGCACTGTCACGGCGACCGGGCCACCCCAGCGTCTCGAGGTCACCACGGCGACACCGGTCCTGGTGGACCCGTACGACCACGCCTCGTAGCCGAGCTGCTGCGAGGAGTCCTGCTCCTCACGCACTGCGGCCCCGGACCTCTCGGTCCGGGGCCGCCGTGGCGTTGCGGGTGTGGCGTCAGCCGACGGAGCCCTGGACCGTCGTGGTCAGGACGTCCTTGTTGTTGTGGTCGTACTTGTAGACACCGATGTACGCCGAGGACGGGTCGTTGTCCTTGTTGAACGGACCGATCGCCGAGGGACCGGTGTAGTGGATGTCGCCCGACTTGAGCGCGGTCAGGCACTCGGCCACGGTCTTGCAGACCGTGCCGTCGCCGACGCCGGAGACCGAGGCCATGTTCTTCTGGATGGTCACCGAGTCGTTGGCCCCGCCCTTGGCCGCGGCGAGGATGGCCAGCATCGTGGCGTCGTAGGACTCAGCGGCGTAGGAGTAGTCGTCCAGGCCCTTGCCGTTGGCCATCTTGTACCAGTCGGAGACGTGCTTCTTGAACTCCGCGCTGGCGTCGGCGCCGGGGATGGTGCCCTGCGCGCCCTCGAGGACGCCCGGGTCGAAGTCCTTGCTGTAGTCGGCGGTGTTGCCGTCGGTCATGTAGACCTTCGACATGTCCCAGCCCTGCTTCTTGAGCTCGGGCAGGATCGACTTGGTCTGGTCGAAGGCGATGACCACGACGGCGTCGGGGTTGGTCGCCAGCGCGGCCGAGACCTGCGAGGAGAAGTTCGTCTCGGACGGGGCGAACTCCTGGCCGTCGCCCTTGCAGCCGTAGGTGCACTGCGCGTTGCCGGCCTCGATGGTCTTCTGCACGTTGTCGCGCAGGCCGGTGCCGTAGTCGTCCTCGAAGACCAGGAACGCGACGCGCGACGCGCCGTCCTGGGTGATCAGGGAGCCGAGCGCCGAGCCCTGGACCGAGTCCGGCGGGGCGGTGCGGAAGTAGAACGGCGAGGCGCCCGAGAGGCTCGGCGAGGTGTTCGCGCCGGAGATCTCGACCGTCTTGTGGGCGTCGAAGTAGTCGACGACGTTGAGCGAGACGCTGGACGAGGCGGCGCCGATGACGACCTGGTCACCGTTGGCGACGAGGGTCTTGGCGCTCTTGCTGGAGACGCCGAGGTGGTCGGAGTCGCTGGAGTCCTGCAGGTCGTAGCAGATCTTCTTGCCGTTGACGCCGCCCGCAGCGTTCGCGTCGGAGATGGCGGCACCGACGCCGGCGATCTCCGGGGGCTCCAGGAAGGCGAGCGAGCCGGTGATCGGCAAGATGGCGCCGACCCGCAGGGAGTCCTTGTCGCCGGTCTTGCACTTGTCGTTGGTCAGCGCGCCCGAGGGGACCGCAGCCGAGGACGACGTGCCGTCGCTGCTGTTGTCCTTCGCGTCGTTGGACTTGTTGCTGCCGCAGGCGGTGAGCGAGAGGCTCAGCAACGCCGTGCCCGCCATGACCTTGATCCAGGTCGGAGGAGTTTGACGATTCACGTGGGTGGACCCCTTCAATTCGTGAGTTGGATCCGGTGCCCTGGAACGGGTCCCGAATGCTTCGCACGCTAGGGCTACGGCACTCCCGGGTCACGCGTCGCGCGACCGTCGTCACCAAACCGTTATCGGCCTGAGAGCGGCCGGTCCGCTCTACGAGGCCTTGAAGTAGCGGTCGTAGATCGTGTTGTACGTGCCGTCCTCGTGCATGTCCTGCAGCGCCCCGTCGATGTCGGTGATGAGCTGGTCGTTGCCCGGCTTGGCAGCGATGCCGTACTCCTCGTTGGTGTCGTAGGTCTGCACCACGGCGTACGTGCCGTCCTTGGCGTGGACCAGGTTGGTGGGCAGGTCCTCCAGCAGCGCGTCGACGGTCCCGGCCTGCAGCGCGCTGAAGGCGTCGGCATCGTTGGCGTAGGTGATCGCGATGGCGTCAGGAGCGTTCGTCGCGGCGTACTCCTTGCCGGTGGTGCCGGCCTGCACGCCGACCCGCTTGCCCTCGAGGTCCTTGAGGCTCGTGATCGGGCTCCGGCTCGGGACCAGGAGGGACTGCTGGGTGGTGTAGTAGCCGTCGGAGAACGCGAGGTGCTTCTTGCGCTGGGCGTTGATCGACATCGCCGACGCGGCGATGTCGCAGTCGCCCGCGGCGAGGGTCGCCCCGCCGGCCAACGGGTCGAACGAGGTGCTCTTGATCGCCAGGTGGAGATCGAGCCGCTTGGCGATCTCGGTGACGATGTCGATGTCGAAGCCCGCGAAGCCGCTCGCCGTGTGGGAGTCGGCCATCTCGAAGGGTGCGAACGGAACCGCCGTGCACACCGTGAGGGTGCCGGCCTTGATCACGCGGGCACCGGTCCGGGTGACGCTGGGGCCGGGGGAGGAGCAGGAGGAGACGGTCAGCGCGGCGACGGCGGCCAGGGCGAGAACGGCCGGGCGGGGCTTGGGCATGGGGGCGACTCTAGACGGGCTTCCCGCCCGGGGGCGTAACCTGCAGCCATGAACCGTACGCCGCTCCTGACGCGGGATGCGCGCCGTGAGGACGCCCCGGCGCTGGCCGATCTGTGGAGCGACGTCCTGCGTCGCGTCGACCGGTCCGAGCAGGTGGCCGACCTGGAGCTGGTGATCAAGCAGGCGGCGGTCTCGCCGGAGGAGCGCCTGGTCGTCGTCGAGCAGGACGGCAAGGTCGCCGGAGCGGTGTACCTCCGCCTGACGACCGCGTCGCCGATCAACCTCGAGCCGTGCGTGCAGACGGTGCAGCTGCGGGTCCGGGCGGACTGCCGCCACCGCGGCGTGGGCCACGCGCTGGTCGAGGCATCGCTGGCCTTCGCCGAGGAGAACGGGCTCCTGCACGTCACCGCCGCGGTCCCGTCGACCTCGCGCGACGCCAACCGGTTCCTCGCGCGCCTCGGCTTCGGTCCGGCCGCCACGATCCGGGTCGCCTCGACGGCCGCGGTCCGTCAGCGCATCTCACCCCAGGGGTTGGGCGGGCGCAACAAGGTCCTCGCCGCGCGCCGCTCCCAGCGTCGGATCACGCAGGGCGGTCGAGCAGCGCGCACGTGATGCGCGAGGTGCAGACCCGCTTGCCGCGCTCGTCGGTGATCACGACCTCGTAGACCGCGCTCGTGCGTCCGAGGTGGGCCGGGGTCGCCGTACCGGTGACGGTGCCGGAGGTGGCCGACCGGTGGTGGGTGGCGTTGATGTCGACACCCACGGCGATCCGGCCCTCGCCCGCGTGCAGCGCCGAGCCGATCGAGCCGAGCGTCTCGGCCAGGACCACGGACGCGCCGCCGTGCAGCAGGCCGTAGGGCTGCGTGTTGCCGTCGACCGGCATGGTGCCGACGACCCGCTCCGCAGAGGCCTCGATGATCTCGACACCCATCTTCTCGTTCAGCGCTCCGCGCGTCTCGGTCATGTACGCCGCCAGGTCGCTCGCTTCAGCCATGCTCTGCAACGTACTGTCCGTGCCGGTCGATAGGGTCACGGGGTGTCCCGGCTGCTGCTCCTCGATGGTCACTCGCTCGCCTACCGCGCGTTCTTCGCGCTGCCGGTCGAGAACTTCTCGACGTCGACCGGTCAGCACACCAATGCGGTCTACGGCTTCACCTCGATGCTCATCAACGTGCTGCGCGACGAGCAGCCGACCCACGTCGGCGTCGCCTTCGACGTCTCGCGGCAGACCTTCCGGTCCGAGGAGTACGCCGAGTACAAGGCCAAGCGCAACAAGACCCCCGGTGAGTTCAGCTCCCAGCTGCCGCTGATCGAGGACGTGCTCTCGGCGCTGCGGATCCCGTTCCTCAAGGTGCCGGGCTTCGAGGCCGACGACATCATCGCCACCCTCGTGACGCGCGCGCTCGCGGACGACCCCGACATGGAGGTCCTGATCCTCACCGGCGACCGCGACTCGCTGCAGCTGGTGACCGACCGCTCGACGGTGCTCTACCCGATGCGCGGCGTCTCGGACCTCGCGCGGATGACGCCGGCGGCGGTCGAGGCCAAGTACGGCGTACCGCCGCAGCGCTACCCCGAGCTCGCCGCCATCGTCGGAGAGGTCTCCGACAACCTGCCCGGTGTGCCCGGCGTCGGTGCGGGCTTCGCGGCCAAGTGGATCAACCAGTACGACGGCCTCGACAACGTGATCACCCACGCCGACAAGATCACCGGCAAGAAGGGCGAGTCGCTGCGCGAGCACCTCGCCGACGTGATCCGCAACCGCCGCCTCAACGCCCTGGTCACCGACCTCGACCTGGAGAGGTCGCCGGCCGAGCTGATCGTGCAGCCGTGGGACCGCCACGAGGTGCACACGCTGTTCGACTCCCTGGAGTTCCGGGTCCTGCGCGACCGGCTCTTCGAGACGCTCACGTCCGAGGAGGACGTCGTCGAGGGTGAGGGCTTCACCATCGAGACCACCGTCCTCGGGGCCGGCGAGGTCGGCCCGTGGCTCGAGGCCGCCGGCACCGAGCGGGTGGGCCTGCACGTCAGGGGCGCCTGGGGCAGCGGCACCGGCCGCGTCGACGGCATCGCCTTCGCGCTCGCCGAGGGCGGCGCCGCCTACCTGACGCCCGAGACGCTCACGCCCGAGGACGAGTCCGCCCTGGCCGGCTGGCTCGCCGACGCGACCAGGCCCAAGGTGCTGCACGACGCCAAGGGCCCGATCCTGGCGTTCGCGGCCCATGGCTGGAAGCTCGACGGCCTGGTCAGCGACACCGCGCTCGCGGCCTACCTCGTGCGACCCGACCAGCGCTCCTACGACCTGGCCGACCTCAGCGTGCGCTACCTCAAGCGCGAGCTGAAGGTCGAGCAGGAGGACGAGCAGGCCTCGCTCTTCGGCGACGACGACGCCGATGCCGGCGCCGCCGCGCTGCACGCCCGGGCCGTGCTCGACCTCGCCGAGGCGCTGGACGACGCGGTCGAGGAGCACGGCGGCACCTCGCTGCTGCGCGACGTCGAACTGCCGCTGCTCGGCCTGCTCGCCGAGCTCGAGCAGACCGGCATCGCCGTCGACCTCGAGCACCTCGGTGCGCTGGAGTCGCAGTTCGGTGAGCTGGTCCGCTCGGAGGCGGAGGCGGCGTACGCCGTGATCGGGAAGGAGATCAACCTCGGCTCGCCCAAGCAGCTGCAGGTGGTCCTCTTCGACGAGCTCGGCATGCCCAAGACCAAGCGCACCAAGACCGGCTACACCACCGACGCCGACGCGCTGCAGGGGCTGTACGTCAAGACCGAGCACCCGTTCCTCGCGCACCTGCTGCGCCACCGGGAGGTCATCCGGCTGCGCCAGACCATCGAGGGCCTGCTCAAGACCGTCCAGCCCGATGGCCGGATCCACACGACCTTCAACCAGACCATCGCGGCGACCGGGCGCCTGTCGTCGACCGACCCGAACCTGCAGAACATCCCCGTCCGCACCGAGGAGGGGCGCCGGATCCGTGAGGCGTTCACCGTCGGAAGCAGCGGGTCCGGCGCTTGGGACTCGTTGATGACGGCCGACTACAGCCAGATCGAGATGCGGATCATGGCGCACCTCTCCGAGGACGCCGTGCTGATCGAGGCGTTCAAGTCCGGCCAGGACTTCCACACCATCACCGCCCGCCGGGTGTTCGACGTTCCCGACGACGTAGCGGTCACCTCCGAGCAGCGCGCCAAGATCAAGGCGATGAACTACGGCCTGGCCTACGGCCTGTCCGCGTTCGGGCTGTCCCAGCAGCTCGGCATCGAGCCGGGCGAGGCGCGGGTCCTGATGGACGACTACTTCCTGACCTTCGGCGGCATTCGCGACTACCTCGCCGAGGTCGTCGACGAGGCCCGCCGTACCGGCTTCACCGAGACGATCATGGGCCGCCGTCGCTACCTGCCCGACCTCACCTCCGACAACCGCCAGCGCCGCGAGATGGCCGAGCGGATGGCGCTGAACGCGCCGATCCAGGGCTCCGCGGCCGACCTGATCAAGGTCGCCATGCTCAACACCCGCGCGGCCATGGAGAGCGCGGGGATGCGCTCGCGGATGCTGCTCCAGGTCCACGACGAGCTCGTGCTCGAGGTCGCGTCCGGCGAGCGCGACGCCCTCGAGGCGCTGGTCCGCGAGCAGATGGGATCAGCCGCCGAGCTGGCCGTCCCGCTCGACGTCTCCGTCGGCACTGGCAGCTCGTGGCACGAGGCAGCCCACTGAGGTCTCGACCCGTCCTCGCCCAGCAGTGATGCCCAGGCAGTTGGTTTCGAAGCTCCTATTGAGTCAAGGCGGGGTAGAGCTCGCGGATGATGGCTCGTTTGAGGAGGCGGAGGGCGTCGCGTCGGGTCTTGCCTC
>NZ_BAAGSB010000013.1:0-69121 GCF_054782655.1 Nocardioides montaniterrae
TCCTGAGCCAGGATCAAACTCTCCATAAGAAAATTCAAACCCAACAAAGACAAACCCCGACAACATCACGTTGTCTAGAATTCATCAATTGCCGAAAATACTCCGACAACCACTCGGTTGCCGCACAAACATTTCACAACAATCAAAATGCATGACACACTGTTGAGTTCTCAAACATCAGACGCAGCGGAGTTCGCTCTTGCGAGATCTTCTCCACACTGATGGCCGTTCAGTTTGGCCGCGGCGCGAAAGCGCTGGTCTTGACTGATCGACTTCCACCCGGGGCCGGAAACCCTTCGCGGTGATCCGCGCCTTGTTTCCCGCCGCTCCCTGGCGACAAAGAGAACATTACAGACCCCTGTGACTGAGTACAAATCGGGGGTGGGTGTCGGCGGTCACACCCGGTCCCGGAGGGCCTCTCGCGCCCTGCCAGAGATCCCCACACCGGCCAGGAGCAGGCCCTCGACCAGCTCGCTCTGGACGGTGTTTGCGCAGGTCAGCACGCCATTGACGCCGTCGGTGGCGAGTCCCCACAGCGGCAGACGGCCCAGGAACACCGCGTCCGCACCCAGCGCGTGGGCACTGAGTACGTCTGCTCCCCCGCGGACACCGCCGTCGACGTACACCTGAGTAGCGGTGCCCACCGCCTCCCTGACCAGCGGGAGCGCGGCCGCCGTGCTGACAGCGCGGTCCAGCTGGCGACCGCCGTGGTTGGAGACCCAGATCGCCGCGGCGCCCGCCTCGAGGGCGGACCGGGCGTCGTCGGGGTGCAGCACACCCTTGACCACCACCGGGAGCCCCGTCCGCTCCCCCAGCCACGCGACGTCGTCGGCGGACAGGTCGGTGGCCCAGCGGCCGCGCTGCCCGGTGGCGACACCTGCGACGTAGTTGGCGCGGTGCCAGGAGAGGTCGACGCCGGCGAAGTCCTGGTCGCCGACGCGGTCCTTGGTGCCGGGAACCGGAGTGTCCACGGTGAGCACGACGGCCTCCGCTCCCGCCATGCAGGCCGCGTCGAGCATCGGGAGCGAGGCGGCGCGGTCCGCCGTCAGGTAGGCCTGCAGCCACCACGGCGCTCCCACCGCGCCGATCTCGGCGAAGGTGTGGCCGGCGTTGCTGGACACGACGTGGGGCATGCCGGCCTGACCCGCGGCCTCCGCCATCGCGAGCTCACCGCGCGGGTGGGCGCAGCGCTGGAGCGCGGTGGGGGCGATCCCGAAGGAGGTGCGGTAGGTCCGGGCGAGGAGGGAGGTGGTCGTGTCGACGACCACGTCGCCCCGCAGGACGCGCGGCACCAGCCGGATCGAGCGCCACGCGGCGGTCGCCTCGCTCGCCGTGATCTCCTCGCCGCTGCCCGCTGCGTAGTAGCGAGCGACGACGGCGGGCAGTCGCTGCTCCGCCGTACGACGAAGCTCGGCTGCCCACCCGCAGGACATCAGCCGACCTTGACCCCGGCGAACCGCTTCTTGCCGCGACGCAGCACCAGCCAGGTGCCGCCGATCAGGTCGTCGGCGACCGGGACGTGCTCGGCGTCCTCGACGCGGACGTTGTTGAGGTAGGCGCCGCCCTCACCGATGGTGCGACGGGCCTCGCCCTTGGAGGCGCACAGGCCGGAGAGGACGAGCAGGGCCACGACGGTCGGCAGGTCTCCGGTGACCTCGGTCGATCCGGCCTCCCCGAGCGCGGCACCGAGGGTGTCGGCCGAGAGCGCGGTGATGTCGCCGGTGCCGAAGAGCGCCAACGCGGCGGCCTTGGCCTGCTCGGTCTCCTCGCTCCCGTGGACCAGCGTCGTCACCTCGTCGGCGAGGACCTTCTGTGCCTCGCGCCGGAACGGCGCCTCAGCGTGCCGCGCCTCGAGCGCCTCGATCTCGTCGCGGCCGAGGAAGGTGAAGATGCGCAGGAGCTCGCCGACCTTCTCGTCCTCGACGTTGAGCCAGAACTGGTGGAAGGCGTACGGCGACATCATCGTCGGGTCGAGCCAGAGGGCGCCGCCCTCGGTCTTGCCGTACTTGGTGCCGTCGGACTTGGTGATGAGCGGCGTGGAGAAGGCATGGGCGTTGCCGCCGTCGGCACGTCGGATCAGCTCGACGCCGCCGGTGAGGTTGCCCCACTGGTCGGAGCCGCCGAACTGGAGCGTCACGCCATGGCGGCGGAACAGCTCGAGGAAGTCCATCGACTGGAGCAGGACGTAGGAGAACTCGGTGTAGCTGATGCCCGACTCGAGCCGACGCTTGACGGTCTCGCGCGCCAGCATCCGGTTGACCGGGAAGTGCTTGCCGATGTCGCGCAGGAAGTCGATCGTGGAGAGGCCGGAGGTCCAGTCGTAGTTGTTGACGACCGTCGCGGCGTTGTCACCCTCGAACGAGACGAGCGCGGACACCTGGGCGCGGACCTTGTCGCTCCACTCCTGCACGGTCTCGAGGGTGTTGAGCGTGCGCTCCCCCGAGTCACGCGGGTCTCCGATCATGCCGGTGGCGCCACCCACGAGGAGGTAGGGCGTGTGGCCGGCGTCCTGGAGGCGCTTGGCGGTGGCCAGCTGGACCAGGTTGCCCATGTGCAGGCTCGGCGCGGTGGGGTCGAAGCCGACGTAGAACTTCACGCTGCCCTCGCTCAGCGCGGTGCGCAGGGCGTCGCGATCCGTGGAGCTGGCGATGAGTCCTCGCCACTCCAGGTCGTCGAGGAGCGTGGGGTCGACCGACACGGTGTTGCCTCTCTGATGCGTTGCTTGAGCGGTCCAAGCCTGCCGCATGGACGGGCGGAACCTCGATTAGGGTCGCAGAGGTGACCGGGTACGCAGCGAATCTCGTGGCTTCGCTCCAGGCGGGTGCACTCCTCGGACCGAACGAGGCGGCACGTGCCGTGCTGCCGCTCGCCCAGGAGATCGCGCTCGACCACCAGCGGGGAGCGGTGCGTGGGGAGATCTCCTCGGCGTACGTCGCCCCGGAGGTCGTCGCCGGTCGTCCGCCGACCGCGGCCACCGATGTGTGGTCGGTCGGGGCGTTGCTGTTCCACGCGATGGCGGGCCATCGCCCCTACCAGCACTCGCCGGAGACCCCGGCCCGGCTGCGGCGTGCGGGATGGCTCGGCCCGATGGTCGAGATGGCGCTCGCCGAGGACCCTGCCGCGCGACCGAGCATGGCGGAGCTGGCGGCGTACCTCCGCAGTGGGAACCCGGCCGCCGAGCCCGAGCCGACTCTCCCCCTCCCGACTCCCCCGCCGGAGCCCGTGGTGCCGCGAGCGGTCGTGCCGGACGCGGCCGACCGGCAGCGACGCACCCGCATCCTGGCGATCGCTCTCGGCGCGACCGTCCTGGTGCTGGCGGTCGTCGCGCTGCTGCTCGTCGCCGGAGCCCACGGCGGAGGGGCACCGGAGGCTGCGCCGACCACGGCGCCGCCGGAAGCGACGTCGAGCGCACCGTCCACTCCCGCCACCACGGCGACGCCGCACCCGACGGCGACACCGACCCGGCCGACGAGCGCGACGCTGGTGGCGTTCGCGCGGACCTACGTGATGACCGCGAGCCGCGACCCGCAGGCCGGCTTCCGGTTCCTGACACCGGCGTACCAGCGGCGCAGCCCGGACTACCTGAGGTTCTGGGCGTCGGTGAGCGACCCGCGGATCATCAGCGTGAGCGGCGACGCCGCGCGGATGACCGCGACGTACACCTACCGCTACACCCTGCCCGCCGGGCACGGGCGCAAGACGCGTACCGAGACCGTCGTCCTGCGCCTGGTCCAGCAGGGCGGGAGGCTGCGCATCGCGGGGGCGAGCTGACCCGCATCACCGCTGGGTGATCAGGCACTTCAGCGTGCGCGCGTAGATGGCCGTCGTGCCGGCGTACCTGATCGCGAGGGTGTGCTTGCCGATCGGCAGCCGTGGCAGCCGGATCGAGACACGGCCCGAGGTGAGCGACCGCCAGGTGACGATCACCTTCTTGCCTAGCTTGATCTCGACGCGACCCGGCGGCTGGATCGTGGTGCCGGGGATGCTCAGGGTGACGACGCCGGACGCGCGGCCGCCGACCTGGGTGCGGGCCGGGAACGTCTCGGTGATCGTGGGCAGGACCTTGGCGATCACGAGCGTGGCCGACGTCGTCGCCGAGCCGTACGTCGCGGTGACCGGGTAGCTGCCCGGCGCCTGCTTGGCCTGCAGCACCAGCGATGCGGCGCCCGCGCTGACCGGGCGGGTGACGGGCGTCGAGGAGCCGACCTGGAGCGAGACGGTGTCGCCGTCGGTCGCACCCGGCACGCCGACCGTGATGGTCACCGCGGTGCCGTAACGGGCCGGGCTGGAGAAGGCGATGGTGGGCTTGATGGGCGCGGCGGCCGGGCCGACACCGAAGTCCAGCGCGGTCTGGGTGTCGCCATCGGCGGTCAGCAGCCTCGTGGTCGCCTGCCGGGCGCCCGGAGCCGCCGCCTCGCCGCTCGACAACCCGTCGATGACCGCGGTGTAGTGCTGGGTCGGGGACAGCACCGGCAGCCCGGTGAAGGAGTAGAGGCCATCGGCCGCGGTGGTCACCGGCGCGACGAGGTCGCCGGCGGCGTCACGCGCCGCGGTGCCGTCGGGGCCGAGCAGGCTCACCTGGACGCCCGATCGCGGCGGCGCCGTAGCCAGGTCCGGAGTCGTGGTGGTGTCGTGGACCTCACCGCTCACCGAGACCCGCGGTGCCGGCGCACCGCCCGCCTGGACGTAGCCGACGATCCCCTCCTGAGCGGCGCCCTCGCAGCCGGAGTCGGTGGACGGGAAGCGGTCGGTGTCGCGCAGGCAGGAGTAGAGCGGCGCGCGGCCCGCGGCGTCATCGGTCCAGACGTAGCCGGTGGTGCGCTGTGCGCTGCCGACGGGGCAGCTGGTCGCGGCGACGTACTTGTCGGAGCCGTCGATGCAGTCCAGGAGCGGCGCGGTGCCGGCAGCGGGCTGGGTCAGGACGTAGCCGAGTCGCTCGCCCTCGGCGTACGCGCTGGTCGGGAGGGAGGCGGTGGCGGTGACATCGCCCGACGAGCGGTAGCGCGTCAGCGCGAGAAGGACGGCGGGGTCGCCCTGGGCGAGCGGCAGGACCGACACCTCGCGGCGCACCAGGTAGCGGTCGCTCTTCATCACGCCGCCAGGCTGGAGGTACATGTAGACGAGGTCGAAGCTCGAGCCGAAGGTGTTGCCGCCCGTCGGTGCCGCGACCGAGGGATAGGCGAACATCTGCTGGGTGGTGTTCTGGAGGTCGGTCCAGGGGCGTACGTCGGTGCTGACGGCCGGGATGAGCGGGGCGCTGAACGCCGTGGGCGCCGTCGGGTCGGTGCCGTAGCGCAGGCGGATGCCACCGCCGGTGGCCTCGAAGGACAGCATCGTCATCTCGTCACCCGGCTGGTAGAGGCCCGAGGCGGTGCCGCCACCGATGTTGCGGACGGAGGTGCCCGTCCCGCCCTGGGCTGCCGTCGTCCAGCCGGAGCCGTCGTACTTCCCGAACGTGCCGGGCGATCCGTTGCCCGGCGTCGCCCGCGCCATGCTGACGAGCTGGCTCCGGGTGGTCTTCTCGGTGAAGGGCAGGTAGAGCTGGTCGTCCTTGACCACGGCGGTCGGGTTGCCCTCACCGATCGTCTGCCCGTCCGCGGGCGTCGCCGCGGAGGACAGCACCCGCCCCTGCTTCGTGAAGGTCTTCCCGCCGTCGTGCGAGACGACCTGGCCGATGCTGCGCAGCACGGTGCCCGCGGGGTACGCCGACGTCTGCTGCGCGGGGTCCTTCGCGCAGTCGGTCTCGGCGTGGTACCAGCCGACGACGTGCTGTGAGTCGGCCGGATCGCGCCACAGGCCCTGGAGCCAGGCACCGCAGTGGTCGAACGCGCTGGCGGTCGGGTCGTAGCGCAGGACGGGGTTGGCGAAGTCCGCGGTGAGGTGAGCCATGTCGGGGCCCTGCAAGGGGTAGGTGTTGATGTTGGCGATGTAGCCACGCATCGTGCCGTTCACCGCCGGCAGCGAGGCGAAGTTGGAGTCGGCGTACGACGTCGGGCCGGCCATCAGCTCAGCCGGACCGATCACCAGCTGGGCCTGCGCGAGGCTGCTCGGCGCACTGGTCGCCGCCGACGTCGGCGGTCCGGCGACCGTGGCGACCGCCAGGCCCGCTGCCAGCGCCGTGCCCAGCGCGGCGACCTTCACGGCAGCGCTGCGCAGCGCCGGGTGCTCCCTCATGGCGCCCACGCTACGAGGGGACGGACGCCGTGTCCGGGCTTTGCCCTGACTCCGGCGTCCCTGACTCCGGCATCGCTGCTCGAGGCTGGGTGGGGCGGGTGGGGCTCGAACCCACGACCCAAGGATTATGAGTCCTCTGCTCTGACCGACTGAGCTACCGCCCCTGGTGGTGGGGATCAGGCTAGTGGGGCCGCCGCGTCACTTGAACTGGGCGTCGTACGCCTCGGCGTCGGCGACGGTCCTGCCGGTGGGGTGGTAGGCGCAGACGTCGACCGGGTCCTCGGGCGGGTTGGCCGAAGGGTGGTGCTTCTTCGCCGGGTGGAGCGCGGCCTGGACCGTGGCGTGGATGTAGTCGAAGTCGGGATCGGCCGAGTTGAAGCTCGCCGAGGTCTTGAAGACCACCGACTTCGCCTTGCCGTCCTTGACCTTGAGCGCCAGGTCGACGAACGCGGGACCGAGCTCCTTCGGGATGTCGGTCAGCACGATCTGCTTGCCGGCCTTGATCAGGTCGAGGTAGCGGATCAGGAGGTTGCCCGGGTTGGCGGCGTCGATGATCGCGTTGATCATGCAGCGCTGGCGGTCCATCCGCTGGTAGTCGTCGGCACCCCAGCGGCCGCGGGCGAACCAGAGCGCGTGGTAGCCGTCGAGATGCTCGTTCGGTCCGGGCGCGATGTAGCCGATCGGCGGGATGTGGTCGCTGGTGTCGCCCTGGATCGCGATCGGCTCGTTGACGTTGACCGTCACCCCGCCGATCGCGTTGACGATCTCGCGGAAGCCGGAGAGGTTGACCAGGAGGTAGTAGTCGACCGGGATGCCGAGCGTTCCCGAGATCGCCTGCTTGATCGCGTCGGCGCCCTCGTTGGAGCTCTTGCCCAGCACGCCGGGGTGATACATGGGGACGTCGCGGTAGACCGCGTTGAGCATGTAGTTGCCGTCCGCCGGGTCGCCGTCGGTGAAGCCGTTCGGGTAGAGGGCGTGCAACGGGCTGTCCGCCGGGAACTGCGCGCCGGCCAGGTTGCGCGGCAGGCTGAAGGTGACCATCTTCCCGGTCTTGGTGTCGATGCTCAGCAGGATCATGCTGTCGGTCCGCACGCCTTCGCGGCCTATGTCGCCGTCGCCACCCAGGAGCAGCAGGTTGACCCGGTCCTTGTGTGCCCACGGGTCGTGGGCGTCGAGGTTCGGCGCGGTGGTCGTCCTGTTGTTGTCGAACACCTTGGTCACCAGGCCCGCCGTGGCCAGGGCGTACTGGGCGGCCCGCAGCACCGGGGCCGCGACGACGAGGCAGATCACGACGACCGCGATGTTGCCGAGCACCGTCTGTCGTTGCGTACGTCGGCGCGGGCGGACCATCCGGTAGGAGGTCCAGACGACGCCCACCCAGATCAGCAGGAGGACGGAGACCACCGCCGCGGCGATCTTCAGCGCCCGCGGGTTGAACACCAGGTCGAGCGCGCGGTGCCAGTCGGTGCCGTAGCGCCAGAAGAGCGCTCCGATGACCGCGAGCCAGCCGCCGAGGACGAGCCAGCCGAGGGCCTTGCGGCCGGCGTACAGGTAACCGGAGCCGGGGACGACCGCGCCGAGGAAGGTGATGCCGAGCGTCTTGCCGAGCGTGTCGGCGCGACGGCGGCGTACGGCGGCCCGCCGGGCGCCGCCCCGCGGAACGTCGGCCGACCGCGTCGGCGCCGGATCACCGGGCCGCAGCGCGCGACGGCCCGCGACCGATGCGCTGCCCCTGCGCAGCTCACGGCGCTCGGCGCGCGAGCGACGCACCGACCGGGTGGCGCGGCGCGCTCCCCCGGACCGTGGGCGGTCGTCGGCCTGCGACATCGGTACCTCCGGCTGATGAGTCGCCACAGATTAGCGGCCAAGTGCCCGCTATCCGGCACCGCCGAAGCCCACCGGCGGTCCGCCGCCGACCGACGTCATCCCCCCACGGCCGCCGAAGCCGCCGTCGCGCCCCGACGAACCGGAGCTCGGCAGGTCCTCGTCGAGGTCCGCGAGCACCACCTGCTCCCCGGCCCGGAGGCCGTCGACGACCTGGATGCGGCGGGCGCCGACGACGCCCACCGTCACGCTCGTCCGGGTCGCCACGCCGTCGCTGAGCACCTCCACGGAGCCGTCGGACACGGCCGACGCGGGCACCGTCACGGCGTCGTGGGCCGTGCCGGTCACCACCGAGACCCCGACGGGCATGCCGATCATCGGCTGGCCCGCGGCGTCGCCCGAGAGGGTCACCACGACGGCGTACGTCGAGTCCGAGCTCGACGTCGGGACGTGGGCGATCCGGGTGACCCTGCCGCGGAGCACTCGCGCGGAGCCGGCGGGGGTCACCCGCGCCACCGCGCCGGTCTCCAGCTGCTGCGCCTGGGTCTGGCTGGCGGCGATCTCCACCGTGGTCAGCCCGTCGCCGACCAGCACCGCGACCGCGTCGCCTCCGGTGACCTCGTCGCCGCGGGCGACCGAGAGGTCGCGGACCTGCCCCGCGGCGGGGGCGCGGACCACCGCGGCATCGCGTGCGGCGATCGCCGAGGCGAGCTGGGCCTTCGCCTGGTCGATGGCGGCCTGGTCGCGAGCCAGGGTGGCGGCGGTGATCGACGTACCGGATCCCGTGCTGCTGTCGGGCGTGGCGCCGCCGCCGGTGGGGGCGCTCGGCGGCTGCGCGGTGCCTCCGGAGGGGGCGGACGGGGTAGTGCTCGGTGCTGAGGCGGCGGTCAAGGCCTGCTGCAGGTCCGCTGTGAGCGTGGTCAGCGCGGACTGGAGGGCTTCCTGGGCCGTCGCGACCGCGTCCTGCGCGGCCTCGACGGTGCCGAGGGCGCTCTGGCACGCGTCGCTGCCACCGGTCGAGCTCGTGGCGGTCGGCGACGCGCTGTCGGTCGGGGTCGCGGTCGGGGCACTGCCGGTGTCGGCGCACACCGCGGTCTCGTCCTTCAGCGCCTGCTTCGCGTCGGCCAGCGCCGACGACACCGTGGTCTGGGCCTGCGTGACGGCCGCCTGGTCCTTCTTGATCGTCGCCGGGAGCGTTGAGGAGCTGGTCGACGTCGCGGTGGGCGTGGTGAGCGCGACCGCGGAACGGGTGGTCGCGCGGGAGGTGCTCGAGCTGTTGCTGACCGCGTTCTCGACCGCCGAGGCCTGAGCCGCCTCGTCGGTCCCGAGCTGGGCACGGGCCTTGGCCAGCGCCGCCCGGGCGGCGACGACGTCGGCCCGGAGGCCGGTCTGGTCGAGGCGGGCGATGACCGCGCCGCGGCGTACTCGCTGACCGACCTTCACGGGGACCTCGACCACGCGGCCCGACGTGCCGGCGACCAGGTCGGCCCGGCCCGCGGCCGAGACGGTGCCGGTCAAGTCGAGGGTCTCCGACACGTCGCCGGTCGTGGCGGACGCGAGCCGGTAGTGGTGGTGGGTGCCGGTCACCTCGGCGTACGCCGCCCATCCCCCGCCACTCACCGCGAGGACCGTCGCACCGACCACCGCCCGGCGGCGCCAGCGCCGCGTCGCCTGTCGCGTCACGAGGCATCCTCGGCACGCGCGCCGCCGAAGCCCATCGTGCACTCGCCGTCGACCGGGTCGCTGACGGACGCGGTGGTGGCGGTGACGCCGCCCGTGCTGTCGGTGTGGCCCATCGCCGTCAGGCAGCGGCCGGTGGTGACCGCCGAGAGACCCGCGGACTCCTGCTGGGTGTACGTCGTGGCGCCGGTGGTCGTCACCGCGACGTCCGTCGTGCTCGATCCGGGGCCGGTCGAGGCGACCGTGAAGCCGTGGGCGTTGACCGCGGTCACCTCGCCCATCACGCCGAGCCCGACCGGACGCGCGCCGCGCTGCAGGTTGCTCGGCAGGTCGGACGGCAGGTCGGTGGGCATCCCGGTCGGCCTCCCCTGCGGCGCACCGGTGCCGCCCCGTGCACCGCGACCGCAGGACGTACCGGAGGCAGCGGTGATGGACACGGAGGTCGCGGTGACCTTGCTCGGCGGCTGGGTCGGGGCCGACGTACCGCTGCTCGCCGACCGGACGAGCACGCACGAGCCGATCTCGACGTCGCTGCGCCGGGCGGTGACCTGGGCGGTGATCTTCGTGGACGAGGTGAAGGTGACCGCGACCTGGCCGGACATCGCGCTCTGGACCTGGGCGACCTTCCCGGACACCGCGGCGATGGTGCCGGACGCGCCGGGCAGCTGTGCGCCGCCGCCGGTGGCCAGCGTGGCGGCCCCGACGTCCGAGGTGCCCTTCGGCGACGGCGTACCGGATCCGCATCCGGTGGCGAGTGCGGCGACGGCCGCGAGCACAGCGGGGACGGTCAGGAGACGGGGACGGAGCATGGTGGTGCCTTTCGTGAGGGGGCTGCGGAGGAGGTCGGGAAGCGCATCAGTCGCTGCGCAGGGCGTCGATCGGGGTCAGTCGCGCGGCTCGGGACGCCGGGTAGACGCCGAAGCCGATGCCGAGGACGAGCGCCGTCGCCAGGGCGGCCGCGGTGGCCACCGCGGACAGCGCGACCGGCTGGTCGATGAGGCCCGGCAGGACCTGCGCGCCGACGACCCCGACCAGCACGCCGACCACGCCGCCGAGCAGACCGATCAGCGACGCCTCGACCAGGAACTGCCGGCGGATGACCGCAGGTGCCGCGCCCAGCGCCTTGCGCAGGCCGATCTCGCGGACGCGCTCGGTGACCGAGACCAGCATGATGTTCATGACCCCGATCCCGCCGACGAGCAGCGAGATCGCCGCGACGCCGGCGAGCAGCGCGGTCATCGTCTTGTTGGTCGCATTGGCCGTCTCGACGAGGGACTGCTGGGTGGAGATGCTGAAGTCCGCGTCGGCGCTGGTGACGCCGTGGCGGTTGCTGAGCACGCTCTGCGTCTCCTGGTACGCCGCGGACAGCCGGTCGGCGCTCGCGCCCTCGACGTAGATCGTCGACACCGACAGGCTGGCGGAGCCCTGCATGCGCTTGGCGGTCGCGATCGGTACGACGGCCTGGTCGTCCTCGGACTCGCCGGTCGACGAGGCGCCGGAGGAGTCGAGGACGCCGATGACCGTGAGCGGGGTGCCGTCGGCCACCACCGTCTGCCCGACCGGGCTCTGCCTGCCGAAGAGCTCCGAGGCCGTGTCCGGTCCGAGCACCGTGACGGCCGCTCCGCTGGTGACCTCGCGCTCGGTGAAGAAGCGCCCGGCCGACAGCGTGCGGGTGCGGACGCCGAGCCAGTCGGTCGTCGTACCGACGACGGAGGTCGTCCAGTTCGTCGCGCCGTTGACCAGGGTGGCGTTGGCGCTCGTGGTGGGCGCGACCGCTGCGACGTCCGGCGCCGCGTCGCGTGACGCCAGGGCGCTCACGTCGCTGAGCGTCAGCGTCGAGGCCGAGCCGAAGCCGCCACGGATGCCACCGGAGGTGCTGCTGCCGGGAGAGACGATGAGCAGGTTCGAGCCGAGTGCGTCGATCTGGTCGGAGACCTCGCGCTGCGCCCCCTGGCCGAGGCCCACGGTGAGGATCACCGACGAGATGCCGATGACGATGCCCAGCATGGTGAGCAGCGACCGCATGCGGTGGGCCCGGATCGCGGCCGCGCCGGTCCGGAACGTCTCGAGCCAGCTCATCGACCGGCCCCCACGAGGACGTCGGAGGTGATCTGGCCGTCGGCGATGACCAGGTTGCGGGCCGCGCGAGCGGCGACGTCGGGCTCGTGCGTGATCAGCACGATGGTGCGACCGCTGGTGTGCAGCTCGTCCAGCAGCGCCAACACCTCACGCGTCGAGGCCGAGTCGAGGTTGCCGGTCGGCTCGTCCGCGAGCACGATCGACGGCTCGGTGACGAGGGCCCGCGCGATCGCGACCCGCTGCTGCTGACCGCCCGAGAGCTCACCCGGGCGGTTCTCGATCCGGTCACCGAGGCCGACCCGTTCGAGCGCGGCAACGGCGCGATCACGCCGCTCGGCGCGGGGCGTGCCGGCGTACACCAGCGGCAGCTCGACGTTGCGCCACGCGGGCATCGAGCTGAGCAGGTGGAACTGCTGGAACACGAAGCCGATCCGCTGGTTGCGCACCCGCGCCAGCTCGGTCTCGGTCATCTCCGAGGTGTCCTCGCCGGCGAGGAAGTAGTGGCCCTCGGTGGGGACGTCGAGGCAGCCGACCAGGTTCATCAGCGTGGACTTGCCGGAGCCGGACGGGCCGATGACGGCGACGTACTCCCCCTGCGCGATCTCCATGTCGATCCCGCGCAGAGCCTCGAACTCGATCGGGCCCGAGCGGTAGGTCTTGCGCACGGCGGCGAGCTGGACGACGGGGCTCACTGGGCGGGGCCCATCTGGAAGCTCTGCACTCCGCCGGCAGGGACGCCCCCGCTGCCCATCTGCTGGCGCAGCTGCTGGAGGTCGGAGAGGTCCGGCGTACCGCCTGAGGGGGCTCGGAAGGAGACGACCTGGACCTCGTCGCCCACCTTCAGCCCGGACCTCACCTCCGTCTGGAGGCCGTAGGTCTGGCCGATGGTGACGGCCGTCCGCACGGCCTTGCCGTCGACCATCCGCTCGACGTAGCTGCCGTCCGCGTCGCTGCGCACGGCGCGCGTGTCGACGGTCAGCACGTCCTCGCGGACCCGGATGGTGATCGTGGCGTCGGCGGACGCGCCGGCGAAGAGGTCCTTGCGGATGCCGGTCACCGCGATCGTCACGGGGAAGACCGCGGCGCCGGAGTCGTTGGCCTCGGCGACGCGCGAGACCTCCTCGACCGTGCCGTAGACGGTGTCATCGACACCGGTGACGCTGATCGTGGCCTGCATGCCGGCCTTGACCCGACCGACGTCGGAGGCCGACAGCTCGGCGTCGACGACGTAGCTGCCACCCGCCACGATGCTGATCGCGGTGCTGGTCGCGCTGTCACCGCCAGCACCCGAGGAGCCGCCGACGGCATCGCCGACGGCGATTCCGACCGAGGTGATCGTGCCGCCGATGCTCGCGCGCAGCACGGCGTCGTCGAGGTCGTCGTCGGCCTCGGTCAGGGCTGCGCGCGCCGAGGCGACGCTCGCCTCGTCGGACGCGATCTGCACGTCGTCGGCGTCGTCGTCCCGGTCCTCGTCGAGCTGGGTCTCGGCGGCCTCGAGCTGGCTCGCGGCCGCTGCGCGAGTGGCCTGCAGGGAGGTGTCGTCGACCGCAGCGAGCCGCTGCCCCTTGCGGACGCGGTCGCCCTCGTCGACGTACACGTGGGTGAGGGTGCCGGCCACCGCGAAGTCCTCGTCGGCGCTGCGTGCCGCGGCGACCGTGCCGCTGGCGGCGACGGTCTGCTTGACGGTTCCGCGGGAGACAGTGGCGGTGGACGTCGCCGCGGCGGCCTGCTCGGGCGAGCGCACCAGCAGCCAGGTGGCGGTGGCTGCCACGGCGACGACGAGGACGAGACCGATGAGGACGGTACGCCGGCGCAGGCGGCGGAGCAGGCGGGGAGGAACGGGGATTCGCACGAGGACGACGCTCGCGGGTCGGCCTGTGCGACCACCCGGACCGACCTGTCAGCCGGCTGTGACCGTGTCGCTGCCCGTGGGCGCGGCCGGCGGCAGCGCGACCTCGAAGCGGGTGTCGCCCGGCACGCTGGCCAGGCGGACGGTGCCGCCGTGGGCGCGCACGATGGCGTCGACGAGCGCAAGGCCGAGCCCGGCACCACCGGTGCGTTGGCGGCCCACGTCGGCGCGGCTGAAGCGCTGGAAGGCGACCGCGGCCAGCTCCGGCGGGAGGCCCGGGCCGTGGTCCCGCACCTCGAACCCGGAAGGGGTCACGCGGGCGACGACCGACGTGCCCGGTGGCGTGTGCTTGCGGGCGTTGGTGAGCAGGTTGGTGACGACCTGGTGGAGGCGCCCGGCATCGCCGTTGACGAGGGCCGGCTGGTCGGGCAGCTCGACGCTCCACTGGTGGCCGGGGCCGACGACACGGGCGTCGTCGACCGCGTCGGTCACCAGCCGTGCGAGATCCACCCGGCCCTGCTCGAGCGGCCGGCCGGCGTCGAGGCGGGCCAGCAGCAGCAGGTCCTCGACCAGGCCGGTCATCCGCCGCGACTCCTCGTCGACCTTGCTCAGCGCGACGTCGACCGCCTCGGGGTGCTTGCGGGCCAGCTCGGTGTAGCCCGCGATCGTGGTCAGCGGGGTGCGCAGCTCGTGCGAGGCGTCCGCCACGAACTGGCGCACCTGCTGCTCGCTGCGGTGGCGGGCGTCGAGGGACGACTCGACGTGCTCGAGCAGCGTGTTGAGCGCGGCGCCGACCTGCCCCGCCTCCGTGCGCGGGTCGGTGAGGTGGCCCGGCACCCGTTCCGTGATCGCGATCTCGCCCGCTGACAGGGGCAGCTCGGCCACCGCGTGCGCGGTGCTCGCGACCTCGCGGAGGGGCCGGAGCTGGCGGCGTACGACGGCGGTGCCGACCAGACCTGCGGCGACCACGCCGAGCAGGGTGAGCGCGAGCTCCCACCAGACCAGGTTCTCGACGGTGGAGTCGACGTCCGCGGTCGGCAGGCCTACCACGATCACGCCGGCGCGGTAGCCGCCGGTCGTCTGGTCCGGGATGGTCGCCGGCTGCGCGGCGACGCGGTAGCTGCCGTGGTCGGGCACGTCGACCGTGTGCAGCTGCCCGTCGTCCGGTACGGCGTCGATCCCGGCAACGGCATCCGTGCCGAGGGTCTCCTGGTCGCCCGGGTAGCGCCCCTCGACGACAGCACGGTCCCCGGTGGCGGATGCGGTGCCCTTGAAGACGATCAGCGTCCCGGGACCGAACGTGTCCGGGCCGCCCGTCGGCCCGTGGGTCAGGTCACGCACGTCGCTGTCGAGCTGGTTGCTGAGCTGGTGGTCGATGGCGACCGTCGTGACGGTGCCGATCAGGATCGACACCAGCGCGACGAGGGCCACTGCCGTGAGCACCAGGCGCGAGGTCAGCGTGGAGAAGAAGCGCCTCATGGAGCCGGCTTGAGGACGTAGCCGGCGCCGCGCCTGGTGTGGATCATCGGCTCACGGCCGGCGTCGATCTTCTTGCGCAGGTAGGAGATGTAGAGCTCGACCACGTTGCCCTGGCCGCCGAAGTCGTAGGCCCAGACGCGGTCGAGGATCTGCGCCTTGCTCAGCACGCGACGGGGGTTGCGCATCAGGAAGCGCAGCAGCTCGAACTCCGTTGCCGTGAGGCTGATCGGGTCGCCGGCTCGCGTCACCTCCCGGCTGTCCTCCTCCATGACCAGGTCGCCGACGGCGAGCACGTCACCGGCCGCCTCGGCGGCCAGCCCTGCCCGGCGTACGAGACCGCGCAGACGCGCCACGACCTCCTCGAGCGAGAACGGCTTGACGACGTAGTCGTCGCCGCCCGCCGTGAGCCCCGCGATGCGGTCCTCGACGGCATCGCGCGCGGTGAGGAAGAGGACGGGGAGGTGCGGGGCGAAGGCGCGCACCCGGCGCAGCACCTCGAGGCCGTCGAAGTCGGGCAGCATCATGTCGAGCACGACGACGTCGGGCTGCTGCGCCTTGGCGGCGCGTACGGCGGCCGCGCCGGTGTGGGCGGTGTCGACGTCCCAGCGCTCGTAGCGCAGCGCCATCGCCAGCAGCTCGGCGATGTTCACCTCGTCGTCGACGACGAGCGCGCGCAGGGGACGCCCGTCCGGGCCGGTGTCGCTCACGTGCCAGATCCTGTCGTCGTTTGCTGTGCGGTTCCTGTGAATGCGCTGGGAATCAGCCTCAAAGGCGACGCACAGGTACGCCGCAGCGCCGGCACAGCCGGTCGGCGCAGTCTCGGTCGCATGACCGATGACAACACTCCGGACCCGATCGCCGCACCCGTCGCCGACGAGGTGCCGGCACCGGCCCCTGCACCTGCGCCGCCGGAGGCACCGCGGCTCACGTGGCGCGACCGTGCCTACCGCTTCCGCTCGATCCTGGCCGTCGGCGCCGCCGGCCTGATCATCGGTGGATCGGCCGGCGGCGGCGTGACCGCGCTCCTCTCCGACCACCACGACCAGGCCCGCTTCGATCGCGCGCGCTTCGGCCCCGGCATGCCGCCTGGGGGCTTCCCGGCCGGCCCGGGGATGTCGGGCCAGCAGGGATCGGGCCAGCAGGGATCGGGCCAGTCCGGCTGACATGCACGAGGCCCGGACCTCGTGAGAGATCCGGGCCTCGGGTGGCTCCTCCAATTGGACTCGAACCAATAACCTGCCGATTAACAGTCGGCTGCTCTGCCAATTGAGCTATGGAGGAAGGTGCTCCTCGACCTCGCGGTCGAGTGCCCGCAAAGATTAGCAACACCGATCCGGGCGGCCGAAATCGGGCCGCGCGCTCGGTCAGGCCAGGCCGGTGATGCGGTTGCGCAGGGTCCGGCGGCCCTGCTCGAGGGCCGAGACCTCCGCCAGGATCCCCATCAGCTCGGGGCTGTTGGGGTCGGTGCGCTGGAGCCGCGACTTGGCGTCCGCGATGCGCCGCAGGGCACTCAGCTCGAGCAGCCGGAACACGTTGGAGGCGACGTACGCCGAGTCCGCCTCGCGCGCCGGGAGCGGCTCGACGCCCAGCGCGCTGATGGTGGCGGCGAGCACGGGATCGGTCGCCTGCTCACGGATCCGGCCGCCCCAGCCGGGGTCGCCGTCGCCGGCGGCGGGACCGCCGGCGGCCATCACCAGCTGCCAGACGGCGCGGTAGGTCGGGTGGGTGAAGTCCTCGGGGGCGATCTGGGCGGTGGTGCGGCCGATCGCCAGCGGGTGCTGCAGCACCACCTTGAGCGTCTCGCGCTCGACCGAGAGCCGCGGGTCGCGCGGGTCGGGCATCGGCAGGGTCCTGGGGGCGGGCGGCGTGTCGGTCGCCTCCGGCGCTGAGGGCGTACGTCGCTCCTGCCGAGCTGGACCACGATCGTCGCCTGCCTTGCCCCGAGCGGCGGCCCTGCGTACCTCGCCTCGGGCCTGGTCGGGGTCGACCCCGACGAGGGCGGCGAGCTCGCGTGCGAACGCCTCGACCTTCGCGTTGTCGCGCACGCTGGCCACCAGCCGCGCGCCGGCGCGCAGGGCGTCGATGCGACCGTCAGCGCGGTCGAGGTCGAACTTCTTGATCTCGGTCTCGAGCGCGAAGCGGTAGAGCGGGGTGCGACCCGCGATGAGCTGGCGGACGGCCTCGTCACCGTCCTTGATCCGCAGCTCGCAGGGGTCCTGGCCGTCCGGGGCCACCGCGATGTAGGTCTGGGCCACGAAGCGCTGGTCGCCCTGGAACGCCTTGAGCGCGGCCTTCTGACCGGCCGAGTCGCCGTCGAAGGTGAACACGACCTCGCCCCGTGAGTTGTCGTGGTCGTCGATGAAGCGCCGCACGATGCGAGCGTGGTCGTCGCCGAACGCGGTGCCGCAGGTGGCCACGGCCGTCCCGACGCCGGACAGGTGACAGGCCATCACGTCGGTGTAGCCCTCGACCACCACGACCTGGGAGGTGCGCGCCATCTCGCGGCGGGCCAGGTCGATGCCGTAGAGGACGTGGCTCTTCTTGTAGATCGGCGTCTCGGCGGTGTTGAGGTACTTGGCCTCGATCCGGTCGTCGTCGAAGAGCCGGCGCGCGCCGAAGCCGATCGTCTCGCCCGACGCCTCGCGGATCGGCCACAGCAGCCGCGAGCGGAACTTGTCGTAGCCCGAGTTGCCGATCAACCCGCCGACCGTCATCTCCTCCACGGTGAAGCCCTTGCTGCGGAGGTGGTTGTTGAGGGCGCGGCCGTCACGGGGCGCGAAGCCGATCCCGAACAGCTGCGCCGCGGCCTGGTCGAACCCGCGCTCGTCGAGGAACCGGCGCGCGACGATCGCGTCCGGCGTACGGAGCTGGGCGGCGTAGAACTCCTGAGCGGCGGCGTGCGCCTCGATCAGCCGGCGCCGCGGCGGCCCCTTCGGCCGGTCGCTGTTGAAGTCGCCCTCCTCGCGGCGCAGCTCGATGCCCGCCTTGTCGGCGAGCCGCTCGACCGCCTCGGTGAAGGAGAGCCCGTCGATCTTCATCACGAAGCTGATGACGTCGCCGCCCTCACCGCAGCCGAAGCAGTGGTAGAAGTTCCGGGACGTGTTGATGTGGAACGACGGCGACTTCTCGTCGTGGAAGGGGCACAGCCCCTTCTGGGAACCGCCGCCGGCGTTGCGGAGCGTGACGTACGCCGAGACGACCTCGTCGATCCGGGCCTGCTCGCGGACGGTCGCGATGTCCTCGTCCCGAATTCGGCCTGCCACGCGGCGATCCTATGGCGGGGTCCCGCCGCGGGCGAGCGGTGCCCATCCGCGGCTTCGGCCCGGAAGCAGGTGCCACCCCTTGATTCCGATATTCTCCGCGCGTGACGGCGCGCACATCGCGTCGTTGTCCACAGTGACGCGCGAGGGTTGCGCCGCTGGATCCGGGGGGGAAGGGAGCACGACCATGGCTGAGCTGTCGCCTCGTCGTTCCTCCTGGCCCGTCGCCCTCGTCGTCGCCCTGCTCGCCTGCGCGGGTGTGGTCGTCGGCCTGCGCTCGCTGCACGCCCACGACGACAAGCGGCCCGTCGCGGCGTCGTACAACCTGGCCAAGCTGCCGAAGAGCACCACCGACACCCGGCTGCGGCACGCGCCGCGCGACAAGGACCAGTCGATGGCGCCGAACGGCTCCGTGGTCCACCCGACGGAGCCGATCCCGCTCTTCACTGCACCGCGCGGCAGGGCGTTCGCCAAGATCGAGCCGAAGCAGTTCGGTGGCGACACCTGGCTGCCCGTCGTGGCGCACGCCGGCCGCTGGCTCCAGGTGCTGCTGCCGTCGCGACCCAACGGCTCGACCGGCTGGGTCCAGGCCGGGATGGTCGACCACGCGACCACGAAATACCAGATCCAGGTGCACCTCGCGAGCCGCCAGCTGATCCTGTTCGACAACGGTGCCCAGGTCGGTGCCTGGTCGGTCGCCGTGGGCGCGCCTGCCACCCCGACCCCGACCGGCCGGACCTTCCTGCTCGGCCAGATCGTCGACGACGCGCAGTCCTACTCGCCGGTCATCCTGCCGCTCGGGGCCCACAGCCAGACCCTCGACACCTTCGGTGGCGGGCCCGGCACGGTGGCGATCCACGGGTGGACCGATCCCTCCGTCTTCGGCCAGGCCGTCTCCCACGGCTGCGTCCGCGTGCCCGCGGACGCGCTGGACCGCCTGCGCGGCGTACCGCTGGGAACAGCGGTCCTCATCACCAACACCTAATTTTCGGGCACGAGATTGTGCCCGAGTTCCGCAGCAAAAGCCTGTAACACCACGTACCGTGCACCTCGTGAAGGAAAAGGGGAACCCCATGAAGTTGAAGCGTCAGCTCGCGGCTGTCGGCGGAGCGCTCGCGCTCGTCGCCGGTGGCACGTCTGTCGCGCTGATCGGTGGCATGTCCACCAGCAGCGCGGCCGAGGTCCCGTCCTCGGCATTCGGCCTCCAGTCGACGGGGCTCATCCCGATCGACAAGACGCCCACGGTCACCTCGACCGACGGCAAGCTCGTCACCGACTCCCTGGTCAGCCTTCCGAGCAACCCGCTTCTCAGCGGCGGCGTGATCAACGTCCAGGCGCAGAACGACAGCGCCGAGGCGGACGTCGCGAGCCTCGACGTCGGCGGCGGCCTGCTCAGCCAGATCCCCGGCCTCAGCACCCAGCTCGCGCCCGTGTGCAGCGCGCTCAAGCAGGTCTCCCTCACACAGCTCCAGGGCGCGGTCAACCAGGTCGGCGGCCTGATCGACACCGGCGCGCTGGGCACCCTGCTCAACCAGGTCAGCGGCGGCACCGGCATCGACCTCAGCGCCGTCACTGCCATCGACCTGAGCAACCTGCTGCCGGCCGACCTGTCCGGCCTGTGCGACGCGCTCTCCGGCAAGACCGGCCTGCTGCACGTCGGTGCGGTGACGACCGAGTGCCACGGCACGAACGGCAACTACACCGGCTCGCTCAGCGTCGCCGACCCGACCGTCCTCGGTCTCCCGATCAACATCGACACCAGCAAGCCGAACTCCAAGGTCGAGGTTCCCGGCGTCGCGACCATCACGGTCCGCCGCGAGACCTCGAACCCGAACGGCTCGTTCACCGTCGACGGCCTGGTCATCAACCTGCTCGGCCAGGTGGAGATCACCCTGACCTCCGCCACCTGCGGTCACATCACGCAGCGCGTGACGCCGACCACCAACGCTCCGTCCCCGACGCCGGTCCACACCCGGGCCCCGGTCACCGGCTGACGCAGCCACCGCACGGTACGCCGAACGGCCGCCGACTCCCTCGGGAGTCGGCGGCCGTTCGCATGCCAGGGCCGCCTCAACGGCAGAGGCGCCGGTACCAGCTGACCGCACTGGCATCGGTGAGCCCGGCCACCTGGTCGATCACGACCCGGAGCCGGCCACCGTCGTCGGGAGCCGCGATCCAGTCGGCGGCGTACGCCTGGTCCAGGGCATCGCTCCCCCGCTCCTGGAGCGTCGAGACCAGCTCGGTGAGCAGCTCGCGTTGGTGGTCCTGCAGCGTCACCCGCGCCTGGTCCTGCATGACGTAGTGGGCGGCGATGCCCTTGAGCAGGGTGATCTCGGCCCAGGTCTGCTCAGGGACGACGAGGCCCGCGCCGTAGCGGACGAACGGACCATCGCTCTCGGCCCACGTCGCCTGCTGCACCGCGCCGCAGAAGCGCCCGATCAGGTCGCTGGTGAGGTTCTTGAGCGCTGCCAGGCTGCTCCGGGCGCCGTCGTACGCCGACGCAGGCCAGCTGCCGACACCCCGCAGCCGGTCCAGTGCCTCACGCATGGCCTCGGCATCGGCGGCGTACCAGGAGATCGCGGTCTCGAGCACCGCGTCCTCGTCGAGCGCGAGCAGGTCGATCTTGCCGGCCACGATCCCGTCCTCGACGTCGTGGACGGAGTAGGCCACGTCGTCGGCCAGGTCCATCACCTGTGCCTCGACGCACTGCTCGTGCACCGGGGCACCCTCACGCGCCCAGGTGAAGGCGGGCAGGTCGTCGGCGTAGACGCCGAACTTGGAGCTGCCGGCGTCCGGACCCTCGCCGCGCGCCCAGGGGTACTTGGTGCAGGCGTCGAGGGTCGCGCGCGTGAGGTTGAGACCGGCCGAGGGAGTCTTGGACTCCAGCCGGGTCAGCAGCCGCAGCGTCTGGGCGTTGCCCTCGAACCCGCCGATGCCGGCGGCGAGGTTGTTCAGCGCGCGCTCCCCGTTGTGGCCGAACGGCGGGTGCCCGAGGTCGTGCGCGAGCGCGGCGGTCTCGGCGATGTCGGGGTGGGTGCCGAGCGCCCGCGACAGGTCGCGCGCGATCTGGGCGACCTCGAGGCTGTGCGTCAGCCGGTTGCGGACGAAGTCGTCGCTCTCGGGCCCGAGCACCTGGGTCTTGGCCGCGAGCCGCCGGAACGAGGCCGCGTGCACCACCCGCGCGCGATCACGCTCGAAGGCCAGCCGCTCCGGCGCGTCGACCCGCTTCGGCGGCTCCGGCACGATGCGCTCGCGCGCATGCTCGTCGTACAGCCGCTCCACGGGATCCACGTCGGCGACCCTATCGCCAGCGGTGGTTTCGATGCGCCGCCTCGCTAGCGCTCGGCAGCTACTCAACCACCGGACGGCCTGTCGGCCGCCAGCCGCCAGCCGCCAGCGAACCTCGACCACCGCGGCGGCCAACCGCGGTGAACTGGCGCGGCAGCGCGGCGCGGCGGGCGCCGGTTGCCGAGCTTGGGCGACGAGGGAGCGGAGGAAGCGAGGAACGAGCGCCCGGAGCGAGCGAGTCACCCAAGTGAGGCAAGGCGCCCAAAGCCGCGACGCGCTCGCGCTCAGTTCACGGCAAAGTGCACGTGGTCCATGTGGTTCGCGGTGGCGCCGCCGCGGTTGGGCATCAGCCGCCAGCCCTCGGAGGCACGGACCGGGGTCCAGATGTGCTGCTCCCAGATGATGTCGTAGAGGTTGAGCTCGGCGGCGTGGGCCTGCAGGAAGTCGGCGATGCGCTGGCCGAGGGCCGCGTCGGTGTAGACCATCGCGTCGACGGCGTGACCGGTGTTGTGCTCCTCGCGGGGGCCGAGGCCGCCGTACGTCGAGACCTGGCCGGGGAAGGCGTTGCAGACGGCCTCGTAGGCACGGATCATGTCCGGCACCAGGCCGCGGGTGACGCCCATGTCGCCGCACGGGGAGAAGTCCAGGCCCATGGTGGCCGGGTCGGCTGCCGGCAACTTGTCGGCGAGGTAGCCCTTGGTGACCCAGACGAGGTTGCCGCCGACGAGGATCTGGATCCGGTCGCCGTCGATCGCGCCGCTGGTCTGGATCTTCTTGCGGGCGTCGATCTCGCCGACCTTGGAGCCACCGCGGGGGCGGGTCCACAGGTTGAGGGAGTCGGTCGTCCACTTCTGCTCGAGCGGACGGAGCGCCGGGCGCGCCACGGGGCGCTGCGCACTGCGCGAGATCGTCTGCGGGCGGGTGGCGGCGCTCAGGTCGGCGGCGCTGTGGTCGACGGCGACGATGTTCTCGCCGGCACCCGAACCGAGGACTCCGAAGGCGACGGCGACGCCGGTCGCCAGGACTGCGAGGGGGCCTGCGATGAACGCTGCCCGGGGCCTGCGTCGCGTGGTGTCTCGCTTGTGGCTGTTGGCCACGGCGCCGATTCCTTTGCTTTCGCGGATGCTGTCTCGGTGGACCGGACGGTGGGGATAGGCCCGCCCGGGCCGGGAACTTCTCGTCCGGGAGGCGGTCAGCCCACCGAACTGATCAACGAGATTGACACACGATCGCGGTGTGTCCGAATCGCGACACGGCTCTCAGCTCGTGGCGCTGCTCACCCGCTCAGCCTCCGGTGGTCTCGGAGACGTCCTCGGTGAGGTGGATCTGCGACCCGTCGGCGTCGTCGAGCCAGCCCTCCGGGAGCACGACCTTCGAGCGCGGTGCGCCCTGCCGGCCGCGCGGGGCGCCGAGCTCGGAGACCGGGAACGGCGCGCTGTGGTCGAGGCTGTCGAGCAGGTCGTCGAGGGTCGCCAGCGAGTCGATCAGGCCGAGGGTGCGGCGCATGTCGCCGCCCGCGGGGAAGCCCTTGAGGTACCAGGCGACGTGCTTGCGGAACTCCTTGCAGCCCCGCTCCTCCCCCATGTGCTCGCTGAGCAACTCGGCGTGGCGGCGCATCATCACGGCGACCTCGCCGAGGTTCGGGAGCGCGGTCTGCGGCTCGCCGTTGAAGGCGGCCGCGAGGTCGGCGAACAGCCACGGACGCCCCAGGCAGCCGCGGCCGATGACCACGCCGTCCACGCCGGTCTCCTCGACCATCCGCAGCGCGTCAGCGGCCTCCCAGATGTCGCCGTTGCCGAGCACCGGGATGTCGACCGACGCCTTGAGCTCGGCGATCGCCTCCCAGTCGGCGTTGCCGGAGTAGGCCTGCGACACCGTGCGGCCGTGCAGCGCGATCGCGGCGCAACCGGCCTCCTGCGCGAGCCGGCCGGCGTCGAGGTAGGTCAGGTGGTCGTCGTCGATGCCCTTGCGGGTCTTCATCGTGACGGGGACGTCGTACGGCGCCGCCGCGGCGACCGCCTGCTCCAGGATCCGGCCGAGCAGGCCGCGCTTCCACGGCAGAGCGCCGCCGCCGCCCTTGCGGGTGACCTTGGGGACCGGGCAGCCGAAGTTGAGGTCGACGTGGCGGACGTCGTACTCCTCGCAGAGGATGGTGACCGCCTTGGCGACGTACGTCGGATCCGTGCCGTAGAGCTGCACGCTGCGCACCGACTCGAGCTCGTCGAAGACGAGCATCCGCTTGGTGGTCTCGTCGCCCTCGACCAGCCCGCGCGAGGTGATCATCTCGCAGACGTAGAGACCCGCACCGTGCTCGGCGCAGAGCCGCCGGAACGCCGCGTTGGTCACGCCCGCCATCGGCGCGAGGACGACCGGCGTGGCGACCTCGAGCGAGCCGAGGCGCAGCGTCACTGCTTCTTCCCGGACTTCTGGGTGGTCTTCTTGCCGGCCTTCTTGCCCGCCTTGGCGGTCGGCTTCGGCTTGGGCGGGATGATCTTGTCGCTCGGCTTGCCTGTCCACGTCACCGGCTTGAGCGGGGTGTTGTCCTGCTGCAGGTTGAAGGCGATCGAGGCGAGGTCGTGGCCGGGCGAGATCGCGTAGACGAAGCACAGCTCGGCGATCGCGCCCGGGGCGAACGGCTTGGGCAGCACGCTCGGGTGGCACGGCACGAAGGTCCGCTGGGCGAACGGCTGGGCGGAGGTGAAGCGCCCGCCGTCGTCCTGGCCGTAGAGCGGAACCGGCAGGCCGCCGAGGTCGGTGTCGGAGACGTTCTTGACCGTCACCCGGGCGAAGTACGGCGTGGTGGCCGCCATGTCCTTGCCCACCGCCCAGCCCTGGAAGGACCTGTCGTAGGTGGTGCGCTCGATGCGGCGTACGCGCAGGTCCAGGACGGCGACCGAGTTCTGGCGCGGCCGCCAGGCGACCACCGCGTGCTGCCCGACCCGGAGGGCCGTGCCGGGCGCGGTGAGCGCCACCCCATCGGGGACGGGGAGGTACGGCGGCACCGTCGGCGAGGCACTCGCGGCGGGCTTCTTGTGGCTCGGTCCGGAGCCGCAGCCGGCCGCGCCCGTCGCCAGCACGGCGACGACGAGGGCGGCGACGATGCGGGAGACGGGACGACGGCTCATGGCGTCAGCACCCCAGGAATCGCTCGGCGAAGTAGGCCGAGATCTTGTCGAGCGCCACGCGCTCCTGGCTCATCGAGTCGCGCTCGCGGACGGTGACGGCGTCGTCCTCGAGGGTGTCGAAGTCGACGGTCACGCAGTACGGCGTACCGATCTCGTCCTGGCGGCGGTAGCGGCGGCCGATCGCGCCGGAGTCGTCGAAGTCGACGTTCCAGCTCCTGCGCAGCTCGGCGGCCAGGTCCTTGGCCTTGGGCGAGAGGTCGGCGTTGCGGCTCAGCGGCAGCACCGCGACCTTGACCGGCGCCAGGCGGGGGTCGAGACGCAGCACGGTCCGCTTGTCGACGCCACCCTTGGTGTTGGGCGCCTCGTCCTCGACGTAGGCGTCGACCAGGAACGTCATCAGGCTTCGCGAGAGGCCGGCTGCCGGCTCGATGACGTACGGCGTGTAGCGCTCGTTGTTGGCCTGGTCGAAGTAGCGCAGGTCCTGGCCGGAGTGCTCGGCGTGGGTGGAGAGGTCGAAGTCGGTGCGGTTGGCCACGCCCTCGAGCTCGCCCCACTCGGAGCCGGCGAAGTTGAAGCGGTACTCGATGTCGACGGTGCGCTTGGAGTAGTGGCTCAGCTTCTCCTTGGCGTGCTCGTAGAGCCGGAGGTTCTCCGGGTCAATGCCGAGGTCGACGTACCACTGGAAGCGGGTGTCGATCCAGTACTGGTGCCACTCCTCGTCCTCACCCGGCTTGACGAAGAACTCCATCTCCATCTGCTCGAACTCGCGGGTGCGGAAGATGAAGTTGCCGGGGGTGATCTCGTTGCGGAAGCTCTTGCCCATCTGGGCGATGCCGAACGGGGGCTTCATCCGCTGGCTGGTGACCACGTTGGCGAAGTTGAGGAAGATGCCCTGCGCGGTCTCGGGGCGCAGGTAGTGCAGGCCCGACTCGTCCTCGGTGACGCCGAGGTGGGTCTTGAGCATGCCGGAGAACTGCTTGGGCTCGGTCCAGGAGCCGCGGGCGCCGCAGTTGGCGCAGGCGATGTCGCTGAGCGGGACGGAGTCGGGGTCGATCGTCGTGTCGCGGGTCGACTTCTTCTCGGCGTACGCCTCCTGCAGGTGGTCGGCGCGGTAGCGCTTGTGGCAGGACTGGCACTCGGTCAGCGGGTCGTTGAACGTCGCGACGTGGCCGGAGGCCTCCCACGTCTGGCGCGGCAGGATGATGGAGGAGTCGAGGCCGACGACGTCGTCGCGGCTCTGCACCATCGAGCGCCACCACTGGCGCTTGATGTTCTCCTTGAGCTCCACGCCGAGCGGGCCGTAGTCCCAGGCGGAGCGGGTGCCGCCGTAGATCTCGCCACAGGGGTAGACGAATCCGCGGCGCTTGGCCAGGGAGACGACGTTGTCGACGGTGGACGGCGGGGGCTTGGCCACGGAGAATCCTTCGGTTGGCCTCCGCGGCCGGCTGCCGGGAGGTCGTGTCGTGTTCGCGACCTAGGTTATCCGGCTGTCCGCGACATTCAGCACCGTGCCGGGCTCGACCACCTCGTAGGCGCCCGGTTCGTCGATGGCGCGGCTGAGCACGGGCACGCCGTACATCTTGAGGTCGTACGACGACAGCGCCCGCCGATATGCCCCGACGTTCTCCCAGCGTGTCGTGAGCACCCAGAGGTCCGGCTCGTCGAGGTTGCGACCGAGCGCACCGTCGACGTACCCCTGCTTCTCGGCGAGCAGGGCATGCACGCTCTCGAGCTCGCCGCGGAGCGCGTCTCCCCCGTCGGTCGCGCTCGTCGGGACCCGGAACCTGTTGACCACCAGCACGGGGCTGACCCTAGCCGTCGGCTTGACTCCCGCGATCCGATGTTTGAGAATGATTCTCATGTACATCATGGAAGAAGTCACCGGTCAAGGGTTCCTCAAGGAGTACTGGTCGATCCTGACCGACCCGGCGCACGTCGCGGTCGAGGTGACCCTGATGATCCTGCTCGACGGCATCCTGCTGGGCCTCGCCTGGCCGGCCGTCCGCCGCTACTTCAACGCCAAGCTCGAGCGGGCGCACCGCGAGCTCGACGAGGAGCACGGCATCGTCCACCACGGGGACCACATCCACCGGGACGGCATCGACGTGCCGGCCCCGGAGTGCGAGCCGAACGAGTAGTCAGACCTGGTTGGGCTGCGCGCCGCCGTAGCGACGGTCACGGCGGGCGTACTCGTCGATCGCCTGCCACAGGTGGCGGCGATCGACGTCGGGCCACAGCACGTCGGAGAAGACGAACTCGCTGTACGCCGCCTGGTAGAGCATGAAGTTGCTCAGCCGCTGCTCGCCGCTGGTCCGCCAGATCAGGTCGGCGTCGGGCAGCTCGGGGACGTACAGGTAGCGGCCCAGGGTGCGGTCGTCGACCTTGTCCGGGTTGAGCCGGCCGCTCGCGACGTCCTGGGCCAGGCGCCTGGCGGCGTCGCCGAGCTCGGAGCGACCGCCGTAGTTGACGCACATCGTCAGCGTGCAGACCTTGTTGTCCTTGGTGAGCTCCTCGGCGACCTGGAGCTCCTTGATCACCGACTTCCACAACCGCGGGGCACGGCCGGCCCAGCGCACACGGACGCCCAGCTCGTGCATCTCGTCGCGTCGGCGGCGGATGACGTCGCGGTTGAAGCCCATCAGGAACTTCACCTCGTCGGGGCTGCGGCTCCAGTTCTCGGTCGAGAAGGCGTACGCCGAGATCGCCTTCACGCCGATCTCGATCGCACCCTCGACCACGTCGAACAGGCTCGACTCCCCCTGCTCGTGGCCCTTGGTGCGCGGCAGGCCCCGCTCCTTGGCCCACCGGCCGTTGCCGTCCATCACGATCGCCACGTGGTGCGGCACCAGCTCCTTGGGGATCGCCGGCGGTCGGGCGCCGCTCGGGTGCGGGGTCGGCGGGCGGACCGGCGTACGTCGGGACACGGGGTGAGCCTAGTGGCGGGGTCGGCCGGTGGTCGTGCTGCAGGTTTCCCAAGGGATGCAGCCGAACCTGCACCTCCCAGGCTCTACAACCATTGGGAAGCGCAGGCTTCCCTGCATCCCTTGGGAAACCTGCAGCACGACGCCAGTCCCACGCGCCACACAACCGGCCGATTCCTGTCCACAGCGCCTCACTGCGCGCGCATCATCCACAACGGCCGATCCCGCACCCGTGAAATGTCGGCGCCAACGCTGAACGTCGCTGCATGGACCCACTTCGAGTACTCACCGCCGAGAGCGGATTCTTCACGACGCAAGAAGCAAAGAGCGCCGGATACGGCGATCGAAGCATCGCCAAGATGGCGCGCCAAGGTCACTGGTTCAGGTTCCGGCGCGGAGCCTATGCGTTTCGGGACGAATGGATGTCCCTTGGCGATGCCGGTCGGCATTGCGTGCGCGCCAACGCCGTGATGCGTTCGCACCACGGCCGGGTCGCGCTGAGCCATGTCTCCGGCGTCCTCGCCCACGGCATCGACACGTGGGGAGTGAACCTCGATCGCGTCCATGTGACCCGACTCGACGGTGGTCCCGGCCGGATCGACGGCGACGTCGTCCACCACGAGGGGTTCGTCCTCGACGCAGAGGTAGTCGAAGCAGGCGGACATCAAGTGCTGATCCCCGAGCGCTGCGTGGTGGAGGCGGCGTCACGCGTGCGCAACGAGGCGGCGCTCTGCTTGATGGACTCCGGCCTGCGGGCGGGCGCCTTCACGGCTGACGAGCTCGGCCGACAGTTCGGACTGATGCAGCACTGGCCGTACGCGCAACATCTGCACGTCCCCGTTCGGATGGCTGATGGCCGTGCCGCCTCGATCGGCGAGTCGCGCGGCCGCTGGTGGTTCAGCCGGGTGGGCATACCCGCGCCGGACCTCCAACACGATGTCCTCGACCTCGACGGCTCGCTGATCGGCATCACCGACTGGTGGTGGCAACAGTTCGGGATGTTCGGTGAGTTCGACGGCAAGATCAAGTACGGGCGCCTGCTCAAGCCTGGCCAGGACCCTGGCGAGGTCGTGTTCGAGGAGAAGCGGCGCGAGGACCGCATCCGGGAGGCGACGAACGCCACGGGTCTCAGGCTCACGTGGGCGGATTACGCGGACCCGGCACAGATCCGCGCCAGGTTCGACCGCTTGGCTCGCCGTACGGGTTGATCGGCGTCGTGACCGGTGCAGGTTTCCCAAGGGATGCAGCCGAACCTGTACTCCCCAGGCTCTACAACCATTGGGGAGCGCAGGTTTCCCTGCATCCCTTGGGAAACCTGCAGCGTCAGCCGGATCCCGGGCTCAGCGCTCGACGTACTCCAACGACCGCAGGCCACGCTCGAGCTGCCACTGGACGAACGCGGCGACCAGCCCGTTGGCCTCGCGGATGTGGCGGGGATCGGCGGCCTCGACGATGGCCCAGTCACCGGCGAGCAGGCCGCCCATGAGGATGACGGTCTCGGACGCCGGGGTCGCGGAGCCGGGGATGCGGCAGGTGGAGCACAGGACTCCGCCCATCGACGGGTTGAACCAGCGGTGCGTCACCAGCTCGCCGGTGGAGAGCACCGGCGGGCGGCCACAGTGGGCGCAGTCGACGAAGGACGGCGCGTAGCCAGCGATCGCGAGCGCCCGCAGGAGGTAGGAGTCGAGGACGTGCCCGGCCGCGCGCTCACCGGACGACATCGCGCGCAACGCCCCGAGCAACAGCTGGAACTGCTGCACGGCGGGCTCCCGCTCCTCGGCGACCAGGCGGTCGGCGGTCTCCAGCATCACGGTGCCGGCGGTGTAGCGGTCGTAGTCGAAGCCGATCTCGGGCGCGAAGGCGCCCCGGGTCTCGGCCTGGGTGATCGTGTCGAGGTTGCGGCCGTCGGCGAGCTGGAGGTCCACATGGGTGAACGGCTCGAGCCGGGAGCCCCACCGCGAGGTCGTACGACGCACGCCCCGAGCCACCGCACGCACGCGACCGTGCTGGCGGGTGAGCAGGGTGATGATGCGGTCGGCCTCCCCCAGCTTGTGGGTGCGAAGCACGATCGCCTCGTCGCGGTAGAGAGGCACTCTCCTATTGTGTCGGTCATGACCGACACCGGCCGTCGCGGCGCACCGAGAGGATCGTTCCGGGAGTGGACGGTCGTCGTCCTGTCCTGGGCCGCGGTCTTCACCAACGCCTGGCTGCTGTTCTTCCCGCCGCGGGACCACCACTTCGCCCACGGGATCAAGGTCGCCGACCTGGCCATCTGCGTCCTGCTCGGCCTGACCCTGCTGCGCTGGCTGCGCTTCCGCACCGGCCGCCGCCTGCTGCGCAAGCAGTGGTGGGAGGTCGTGGCGATCTTCCCGTTCATCGTGCCGACGGTCGGCGGGTGGAAGGCCGTGCTGCTGGCGGTCCTCGTCGCTCGCCTGGTGCGGATGGTCGACCGCACCGACAACGTGCTCGGCGACCGGATCACCGACGACGTCGTACGCCACTTCTCCGACCCGATCGTCAACGCCATCAAGCGCCCGATCACCATCGCCGTCCTCGACGAGGTCGTCGCGGTCATCCGCACCGGGACGTACGCCGAGAACGTCCGCTCCGCGCTCGACGAGAACCGCGAGCAGATCGAGGCGATGGTGGTCGACCTGGTGCGCCAGGACAAGGCCACCGGCAAGCTGAGGTACCTGCCGTTCCACGACGACCTGGTCACGATGATCAGTGACACCGTGCTGCGCATCGTCAACGGCGCGCTCGACGACCCCCGCACCACCGAGCTGATCTCCGACGTCATCGCCACCTCGGCCGACCAGCTGCGGGTCGCCGTACGCCAGCCGCACCAGGCGTGACCGTCCTCGCTCGCAGGAGTTGAAGCCATCATGGTCGTACGCCGCCTCGCCACCCTGACCGCCGCAGCCGTGGTGCTCGCGCTCGCCCCCCAGGTCGCGCGGGCGACGCCGGCGTACGCACCCCTCGACCGGCCGGGCCCGAAGCTCTCCGTCTCCGCGTCGCGGCTGAACGCCTCCCTGACCTGCCAGGGCAACCCCGCGGGCCGCCAGCAGGGCGTCCTGCTCAATCCGGCGACCACGGTGACGCCGGACCAGAACTACTCCTGGAACTACGAGAAGGCGTTCACCGCCCAGCACCGCTACTGGTGCGCGGTGACCGTGCCGTTCCACACCACCGGCGACATCCAGGTGGCGGCCGAGTACATCGTGCACGCGATCCGGGTGATGCACCGCCGTACGGACAAGCGGGTCGACATCCTCGGGCACAGCCAGGGCGGCATGAGCCTGCGGTGGGCGCTGCGGTTCTGGCCCGACACCCGCGCGATGGTCGACGACGTGGTCGGCTTCGCCGGCACCAACCACGGCAGCACCGCGTTCGGGCAGCAGTGCCTGACCGGCGTGACCACGTGCCCGCCCGCGATGTGGCAGCAGCGCGCCGGATCCGCCTTCATCAAGGCGCTCAACAGCCGCACCGAGACCTTCCGCGGCATCGACTACACGGAGATCTGGACCCACACCGACGAGGTCGTCACCCCGGCCGGACCCGCCGCGACGGCGACGTCGGCGCTGCGGACCGGCCACGGCCACATCGCCGACGTCGCCACCCAGGACGTCTGCCCCGCGAACATCAGCGAGCACGTCACGCTCGGCACCAGCGACGCCGTCGCCTATGCCCTGGCGATGGACGCGCTCAACCACCGCGGACCGGCCGACCCGGCGCGGATCGACCGGTCCGTGTGCAGCCACCTCTACCAGCCGTACGTCGACCCCGCGGACCTCTCGCTGTGGCTCGAGGTCCTCGAGATCTTGCCTGGTCTCGGCTCCGCGGAGCTGCCGTTCGTGAACACCTTCGGCTCGCCGTCGCTCAAGGCCGAGCCGAAGCTGCGGTCCTACGTCTTCCGCTGACCGACGGCGGTCGATCCCTACTGCGGGATCGTGACGGCCTGCGCGCGGTTGGCGGCACAGACCACGGCCCGCAGGGACGCGGTGACGATGTTGTGGTGGATGCCGATGCCCCACACGATCTCACCGGCGACCTCGCACTCGACGTACGCCGCCGCGACGGCGTCGCCGCCGGCTGACAGCGCGTGCTCGGCGTAGTCGAGGACCCGGATCTCCGCACCCGCCTGGCGCATGCCGTCGACGAACGCCGCGACCGGTCCGTTGCCCAGACCGTTGAAGGTGCGCTCCTCGCCGCGGACGACGAGCTTGACCTCTTGGGTGTCGTCGCCGTCCTCGCTGGTCACCGAGGTGAACGACTCCAGGCGGTAGGGCTCCTCGCGCTCGAGGTACTCCGTGCGGAAGATGTCCCAAATCGCCTCCGGCGTGACCTCGCCGCCCTGAGCGTCGGTGTGCTGCTGGATGACGCGGGAGAACTCGATCTGCGCGCGGCGCGGCAGGTCCAGGCTGTGCTCGGCCTTGAGGACGTAGGCGACGCCACCCTTGCCGGACTGGCTGTTGACCCGGATCACGGCCTCGTAGGTGCGGCCGACGTCCTTGGGGTCGATCGGGAGGTACGGCGCCTCCCACGGGATCTCGCGTACGTCGACCCCCTGCTCCGCGGCGATCCGGTCGAGGTCCTCCAGGCCCTTCTTGATGGCGTCCTGGTGGGAGCCGGAGAACGCGGTGTAGACGAGGTCGCCGGCGTACGGGTGACGCGGGTGGACCGGCAGCTGGGTGCAGTACTCGACGGTGCGGCGTACCTCGTCGATGTCGGAGAGGTCCACCTGCGGGTCGATGCCCTGGCTGAACAGGTTCATCGCCAGCGTCACCAAGTCGACGTTGCCGGTGCGCTCGCCGTGGCCGAACAGGCAGCCCTCGACGCGGTCGGCGCCGGCCATCAGGGCCAGCTCCGTCGCGGCGACGGCGGTGCCGCGGTCGTTGTGCGGGTGGAGGGAGATCGCGCTGACGTCGCGGCGGGTCAGCTGGCGGCCGAAGTACTCGATCTGGTCGGCGTAGGTGTTGGGCGTCGACATCTCGACGGTCGCCGGCAGGTTGAGGATGATCTCGCGACCCGCCTCCGGCTGCCACACGTCGGAGACGGCCTCGCAGACCTCGAGGGCGAAGTCGGTCGGCGTCTGGGTGAAGATCTCCGGGCTGTACTGGTAGCCGAAGTCCTGCGAGCCGACGATGTCGCCGAGCAGGCTCTCGGCGTACTTCATCACCAGCTCGGTGCCGCGGGTGGCGATGCCGATGCACTCCTCCGGCGTGACGCCGAAGACGACGCGACGGAACAGCGGCGCGGTCGCGTTGTAGAGGTGGACGGTGGAGCGCGGGGCGCCGACCAGGCTCTGGACGGTGCGCTCGATCAGGTCCTCGCGGGCCTGGGTCAGCACCGAGATCTGGACGTCGTCGGGGATCCGGTCGCCCTCGATCAGCTGGCGGACGAAGTCGAAGTCGGTCTGGCTCGCGCTCGGGAAGCCGACCTCGATCTCCTTGTAGCCCATCTTCACGAGCAGGTCGAACATCTTCAGCTTGCGCGCGGGCGTCATCGGGTCGATGAGCGCCTGGTTGCCGTCACGCAGGTCGGTGGAGAGCCACCGCGGCGCGTGGGTGATCTTCGCGTCGGGCCACGTGCGGTCGGGCACGGTGACCGGCTCGAAGGCGCGGTAGCGGCCGACGGGCATCGCCGAGGGCTTCTGCTGGTTGCTGGTGTTGCTCAGGTTCGTCATGGAATTCGCCTTGGTGTGGAATGAGTAGCGCCGGCGCGCAGCACGCTCTCCGCAGCGAGGAAGCCGACTGTTCAGGCCTCGCTGCGGCCACTAAGAAGAAGCAGACGCGTCATGACTCCTCCACGATATCAGGCTCGCGTCAGCCGGCCGCCCCTCCGCGCTCCTCGACCATCCGGCGGTGCAGCTCGGTGGTCAGCTGGTGGATCGCGCGGGTGAGCTCGGTGTTGGTCTTGAGCTCCAGCTCCTGCTCCACGAAGTCGTGGTCGGCCTTGGCGCGCGCGACGTCGGCCTGCCGGTTCTGCCCGATCATCACGAACGTCGAGAGGAAGATCGCCTCCAGCGACACGACAAGAGTCAGCGTCGGCCACGGGCTGCCCTCGACCAGCAGCATCCAGATCGCGAAGACGACCACGTGGACGTAGACGAAGGCCATCGAGCCCGCGAACGCGGTGATCGCGTCCGCCAGCCGGGTCTGGAAGCTCGCCGCCCGTTTGTCGAGGTAGGCCGCGACGGCGGGGTGGTGCGACGTACGACGCTGCGGGGTGCTGGGGTCGGTGCTCATGGCGACATGCTGGCACTAGATTCAACGGCATGGCCCGGCTTCTCGTCGTCCACCACTCCCCCTCGCGGTCGATGCGGGCGCTGCTCGACCGGATCGTCGCGGGCGCGGGTGACGAGGCGATCGACGGCGTGGAGGTCGTCGTACGTCCTGCCCTGGAGGCCACGGCGTCCGACGTGCTGGAGGCCGACGGGTACGTCCTCGGCACCACCGCGAACTTCGGCTACATGAGCGGGGCGCTCAAGCACTTCTTCGACTCCACGTTCCTCGCGGTGGGTGGTGCGCTCGACCCGACCGGCGCTCCCGCGGAGGAGGCGGGAGCGACCGCGGGACGGCCCTACGGGCTGTGGCTGCACGGGCGCTACGACCTGACCGGGGCGACGCGGTCGGTGCAGTCGATCGTGGGCGCCCTCGGGTGGAGGCAGGGGTACGACGTCCTCGGGGTGCTTGGCGAGGTCGACGACGCCGCGCAGGAGGCGGCGTACGAGCTGGGCGCTACCATCGCGGCACTGCTGACGATCGATTGAAGGGGGCAGCGTTGCGGCTGCGCAGCACCGTCGCGTGCCTCACCCTGCTGCTCGCACCGCTCCTGACCGGCTGCGGCTCGGAGGACCAGGGCTCCAACAGCGATCCCGACCAGGTCGACTCCGTCGCGGCCCCCGCGGACGGTGCCTGCCGGCTGCTGACCGTCGCCGACGCCCGGTTGCACGTCAACGCCACGCGGACCGTGGACTGCTCGGCCAAGCACACGGCGCAGACGTACGCCGTCGGTGAGCTCCCGGCGACCTTCAAGAGCGCGTCCTACGACGACCCCGAGCTGGACAGCTGGGCCTACCGGACCTGCTCCTCGAAGTTCTCGACGTACGTCGGCGCCGACGAGAGCCTGGTGCTCCGCACCACCATCAGCTGGGTCTGGTTCCGGCCCTCGAAGGAGGCCTGGGACAAGGGCGCGCGCTGGTACCGCTGCGACGTGGTGGGCGGCAACGACGACAGCACGACCTACCGCCGGCTGCCGACCAAGGCGAAGGGGATGCTCAGCGGGCGGCCCGACGACCACTGGCTGGCCTGCGCCGCCGGTGCGGAGTTCCCCAGCTCGGCCAAGGTTGCCTGCAGCCAGCCCCACGACTGGCGCGCCGTCACCACGATCAAGCTCGGCGAGCCCGGCGACCCCTACCCGGGCGACGCCGTCGCGGAGTCGCGCAGCAACTCGTTCTGCTCCAGCTCGGTCAAGGCCTGGCTGAACTACCCCGCCACCTACGCGTGGGGATACACCTTCTTCCACGAGGCCGAGTGGGAGATGGGGAACCGCCGATCGGTCTGCTGGGCCCACACGCATGGCTGACCGGCTCCGCGTGCTGCTGGCCGGCCTCGCCGGCGTACTCCTGCTCGCCGGGTGCGGCAGCTCGCCGACGGCGCCGCCGCCGGAACCGACGAAGCCGGCCGCCGCTCCCCCGCCGCCCGCGGCACCGAGCACCGGTCGCTGCTACGACATGACGCTCAAGCAGACCCTGGGCTGGACCAGCGGGGCGAAGGCGCAGGCCTGCTCCGCGAAGCACACCACCGAGACCTATGACGTCGGCACCCTCGACACCGTCGTGGACGGCCACCTGCTCGGCGTCGACTCCGCCCGTGTGCAGCAGCAGGTGCCGGCCGCCTGCCGCAAGGGCCTCGACCGCTTCCTCGGAGGTACGCCGGACCGGGCCCGGCTGAGCATGGTGCGGCCGGTGTGGTTCACCCCGACCGTCGCGCAGTCGGACAAGGGCGCCGACTGGTTCCGCTGCGACGTCGTCGTGGTCGCCTCGACCAGGTCCCTCGCGGCGCGCACCGGCAGCCTCAAGGGCGTGCTGCGGGGCGTTCACGGACGCAGCGACGTCGGGATGTGCGGGACCGCCGCGCCCACGGCCAGGAACTTCCACCGGGTGCTCTGCTCGGCCCGCCACTCGTGGCGCGCGGTCTCGATCGTGCCGATGCGCCAGGGCGCGTATCCCGGCGTGAAGAAGGCGCGTGCCGCCGACGGATCCCGCTGTGAGGAGGCCGCCGCGGCCGGGGCGAGCAACCCGCTGCAGTTCGACTACGGCTACGAGTTCCCCACTGCCGCCGACTGGGCCAACGGCCAGACCTACGGGATCTGCTGGGCCAAGGACTGACCCGCGCCGCCTGCAGGTTTCCCAAGGGATGCAGCCGAACCTGCACTTCCCAGGCAGTACAACCACTGGGGAGTGCAGGTTTCCCTGCATCCCTTGGGAAACCTGCACGACCGGCGGAGCCTCAGAAGCCGAGCTTGCGCAGCTGCCGCGGGTCCTTCTGCCAGTCCTTGGCGATCTTGACGTGCAGGTCGAGGTAGACCGGGGTGCCGAGGAGGGCCTCGATCTGCTTGCGGGCGTTGGTGCCGACCTCCTTGAGGCGCGAGCCCCGGTGGCCGATCACGATGCCCTTCTGCGAGTCGCGCTCGACGTACAGGTTGGCGTGGATGTCGAGCAGCGGCCGGTCGGCGTCGCGGCCCTCGCGCAGGCCCATCTCCTCGACGACGACGGCGATCGAGTGCGGGAGCTCGTCGCGTACGCCGTCCAGGGCGGCCTCGCGGATCAGCTCGGCCGCCAGGATCTCCTCCGGGGCGTCCGTCAGGTCGCCGTCCGGGTAGAGCGGCGGACCCTCCGGCATCAGGCCGACGAGAAGGTTGCCGAGCAGCTCGATCTGGTGGCCCGAGACCGACGAGACGGGGACGACCTCGGCCCACTCCGTGCCGGTCTCGGCGCCCAGCTGGGCGATGTCGAGCAGGTGCTCGCCGAGGCGCTCGTTGTCGACGAGGTCGGTCTTGGTGGCGACCGCGATCTTGACCGTACGCCGGACCTTGCCGAGCTCCTCGACCAGGAACCGGTCGCCCGGCCCGATCTTCTGGTCGGACGGGAAGCAGACCGCGACCACGTCGACCTCGGACCAGGTCGCCTTGACCAGGTCGTTGAGGCGCTCGCCGAGCAGGTTGCGCGGGCGGTGCAGGCCGGGGGTGTCGACCAGGATCAGCTGGCCGTCCTCGCGGTGCACGATGCCGCGCACGACCGTGCGGGTGGTCTGGGGCTTGTCGGAGGTGATGACGATCTTCTGGCCGACGATCGCGTTGGTCAGGGTCGACTTGCCGACGTTGGGCCGGCCGACGAAGCAGGCGAACCCGCTGCGGTGGCCCTCCTTGACCTCGCCCGACCCGAAGATGGGCGCTGCGGGTGCGGGCGCCGGCAGGCCGGCGAGGTCCTCGTCGAAGTCGTCGTCGAGATCATCGCTCTCGTGGTCGAACTCTCGGTTCACTGCTGCTCCTCGCGGGCGGCGTCGTAGGCCGCCCAGATCTCGTCGTCGGACTTGCCCGCAGCCTTGCCGGCCCGCCAGATCGGGCCGGAGTCGATCGCGCGGAGCTGGCGCTCCTTGACGGCACGCCAGTAGCCCATCACGTCGTAGCGGGAGCTCGGCATCCTGACCTCGCGCATCAGGTGCTTGCGGATCGCCCGCATCTGCGCGGACTCCCCCGCCATCCAGAAGTAGCCCGGTCCCTCGGGCAGCGTGAGGCCCTCGACGGCGCTCGCCAGGCCGTCACCGTGGCCCTGCGCCCAGGTGATCTCGGCGCTCTCGGGGAGGTACGCCGGCAGGTGGTCCGGGACCTCGGCGTGGATGCGGACCGGGAGGCGGTCGGCGTACGTCTCGGCGATGCGGGCCATCGCGGGAAGCCCCGTGAGGTCACCCACCAGCTGCAGCCACTGCGCGTCCTCGGGCAACGCGAACGAGCCCTTGGGCTCGGTGATCGTGATGGTCTGCCCGACCGGGTCGCCGGCACGGCCGAGCGCCCACTCGGTGACCAGGCCGACCTCGTGGACGACGACGTCGAGCACCATCTCGCCGTTGGCCCACGAGCGGACGGTGTAGTAGCGCGACTGGAACTGGCCGGGGACGACCAGGCCGACCCACTCGTCGGCGATCGACGTCGAGGTGAAGCCCGACAGGCCCTCGCCTCCCAGCGTCAACCGGACGAAGTGGTCGCTCAGCTGCTCGCGGCGCAGCACCCGCGCGGCGTACTCCTCGGCCCGTCTGCTCATCTCAAGACAGAAGGGTAGTGGCATGATCCGGCGGCAGGGGGGCCGCGTACAGGCACGGCGCCACGTTCTCGGGAGCAGCATGAAGATCATCGCCACGTCCATCACCGCCGCGGCCGCCGTGATGGCCCTCGCGGGCTGCAAGGCCAGCGTCTCCGTCGGCTCGACCAGCTCCGACGAGATCTCGGCGAGCAAGGTGGCGAGCACCATCGCCCAGGCGTACGCGAAGCAGAAGAGCGTCGACGCCAGCACCGTCGAGGTCAGCTGCGCCGACGCGCTCCCGGCCAAGACCGACGCCGAGGTGAAGTGCGACATGACCGCGGAGGACACCGTGTACGCCGTCACCGCGACGTACACCGGCAAGTCGGGCAGCGAGCTGCACGCGGAGTGGACCCCGACCGGTCTCTCCAAGGACGCCATCGAGAGGTCGGTCTCCGCCGAGGCCACGAAGAAGGGCCTCACGGTCGCGAGCCTCACCTGCACCGACGACCTGCTGGCAGCGGCCGGCTCGACGATCTCCTGCTCGATGAACGCCAACGACCGCGCCTGGGACGTCACGGTCACCTCGACCGGCATGAAGCCGGACGGCACGACCGTCGGCTACCACTGGGACGCGAAGTCCGCCGCCCCCGGCAGCAAGTGAGCTGAGGAGTCGGCGTACCTGATGTTCCGGCCCCTTTTTCGCCGAGATCAGGGCCAGAACATCAGGTACGACGCGGTCACGCGCCGAACGTGTGCCGCAGCGGGTAGCCGCTGACGCCTCCGTCGGAGCGGGTGGCCAGGACGTGGTGGAGCTGGATCTCGTCGCGCTCGAAGGCGATCCGGGAGCCGACCATGTACAGGCCCCAGACACGGGCGGTGCCCTCGTCGGTCTCGGCGACGCAGGCGTCCCAGTTGGCCTCGAGGTTCTCCGACCAGCCCTGGAGCGTGCGCGCGTAGTGCAACCGGAAGTTCTCGTGGTGCTGGACCTCCAGCCCGGCGTCCTCGACGGCGCTGAGGATCGTCCCCGAGCCGGCGAGCTCGCCGTCGGGGAACACGTAGCGGTCGATGAACGCACCGGCCTTGCCCGCCGAGCGGTTGTCGTGGCGCGTGATGCAGTGGTTGAGCAGCCGCCCCTGGGGGCGCAGCTTGTCGCGCAGGAGACCGAAGTACGCCGGGTAGTTGGCCACGCCGATGTGCTCGGTGAGACCGATCGAGCTGATCGCGTCGAAGTCGCCCTCGGCGACCTCGCGGTAGTCGGCGTACCGGACCTCGGCGAGGTCGTCGAGCCGCTCCTCCTTGATCGCCTGCGCCGCCCAGGTGGCCTGCTCGCGCGACAGCGTCACGCCCAGCGCCTTCACGCCGTAGTGGCGGGCGGCGTGCCGGACCATCCCACCCCAACCACAGCCGACGTCGAGCAGGCGCTGCCCCGGCCGGAGGTCGAGCTTGCGGCAGATCAGGTCGTACTTGTACGCCTGTGCCTCCTCCAACGTGGCGTCCTCGGAGGGGAACACCGCGCAGGTGTAGGTCATCGACGGCCCGAGGACGTGCTCGTAGAAGGTGTTCGAGACGTCGTAGTGGTGGTGGATCGCGTCGGCGTCCCGCTCCTGGGTGTGGCGGCCCCAGGCCCGCAGCCCCTCGAGGCGGTAGCGCCAGGCGGGCAGGTGCTCCTGCGGCGGCGGGGGCGGCGGCGCGATGTTGCGCCAGCCCAGTGCCCGCACCAGCGCGGCGAGCTTCGCCGGCGACGGCATCCCGAAGTCGGTGTGGCTCTTGAGCACGCTGAACGGGCCATAGGGATTGCCCGGGTGGGCGCCGTGCAGGACGAGGTCGCCGGCGACGTACGCCCGGGCCAGGCCGAGGTCGCCGGGAGCGGTGAGCAGGTAGGCGAGCCCACGCGGGCTCACCAGCTCGATGCCGTACGCCGCGTCGCGCGGACCGGCCGAGCTTCCGTCGTACGCCGTGAACCGCAGGGGCAGGCCCCCGGTGAAGAGGCTCTCGATCGCCGGCGCGATGGCCGGCGGTGCCAGGGTCGTCATCTGCGTGCCACCGCCTTGTCGTAGAGGTTGGTCAGCCGGCCGTCGGGGTCGTGGCGCGCACGCACCGCGTCGAGGTGGTCGGTGTTGTAGAGCTGCCGGAAGGTCTCGGCGTCGTAGAAGGACTCGGAGTAGAGCGACTTGTGGCCGCCGAGCTCGTGGACCTTGGCCTCGATCGCCCGGTTGCGCGGGGACTCCTCGGCCGCCGGGCCGACCGCGACCGTGCCCCAGAAGCCGACGTTGACGTAGGTCTCCCCCGGCGTCAGGGGGTACAGCGGCCACCGGCCGCCCGTGGCCGAGCCCGTCGAGACCAGCGGGCAGACCCACACCGGCCGCATCCCGATCTCGGCGTCGAACCACGCAAGGAACTCGGCCAGCCGCCCGACGGGGACCTCGACGTCCTGCACGACCCGCTCGCGCTGCGGCTTGCGGGTGAGCCGGTCGAGCCGGTCGGCCACGCCGAGGCGCTGGTCGAGGTGCAGCAGCCGCATGTAGACGTCCGAGCGACGCAGCCGCCGCGGCCAGAGCTTGCGGACCACCGGGTTCTGCGCGCCGAACGCGCCCGAGCACCAGAACCAGTCGGTGTCCCACCGCCAGAGATAGTCGTACGTCGAGAGCAGGTCGGTGGCCCGCTCCCGGACCGACCGGAAGTAGATGTCCGACCCGGTGTAGTCCGAGGTCACGCCGCCCGCACTGGTCCAATGCGCGAGCGTCAGGTAGCACTCGTCGGGCGCGAAGACGACGCCGTCCATGCCGTCGACCCGGCGGCCGGCGTACTCCTTGGTCTCGGTGATCTCCGCGATGGTGCGCGCCATCGCGGCGGGGTCGATGAAGCGGACGTGCCGCAGCCCGACGTGCTCGGCGACGGGCTCGAGCGCGATCCGCAGGCGGGTGGCGTAGCCGAGGGTGCCGTAGGAGTTGGGGAACGCGTCGAACAGCTCGTCGCCGGGGCGGACGGTGACGATCTCGCCGCTGCCGGTCAGCACGTCCATCTCCAGCACCGACTCGTGCGGAAGGCCGTTGCGGAAGCTGGTCGACTCGACCCCGAGCCCCGTGACCGCGCCGCCCAGCGTGATGGTGCGCAGCTGCGGGACGACGTACGGGATCAGGCCGTGGGCCAGCGTCGCGTCGACGATCCGCTCGTAGGTGCACATGCCCTGCACCTCGGCGGTCCGGGCCTCCGGGTCGACGTCCAGGACGCCGGTCAGGCCGGAGACGTCGAGGCCCGGCGCGGTCGGCGCGGATCGCTGGCGGAAGAGGTTCGTGGTGCTCTTGGCCAGCCGCACCTGCTCCCCCACAGGAATCGCGGCGTACGAGGCGAGCAGCTGCTCGACCGCACGCACGTGTTCCTGCCGGCCGACCTCGAGAATCGGCACGCCTCCGACACTACCGGCCGGAAGTCGGGGGTTCCAGAGGTTTTTAGAGCCAACCGTTGCCTTCGGCAATCGTGACCGCCTCGGTGCGGTTCGCCGCCCCCGTCTTGCCGATGGCGGCCGAGAGGTGGTTGCGCACGGTGCCCTCGGACAGGAAGAGCGCCTTCGCGATCGAGGCGACACTCGCGCCGCCCCGGGCCGCCTGCAGCACCTCGGTCTCGCGGTCGGTCAACGGCGACTGACCGGTGATCAGCGAGTCGGTGGCGAGCCCGGGGTCGACCACGCGCAGTCCCTGATGGACCCGGCGTACGGCGTCGGCGAGCTGCGCGGCCGGGGTGTCCTTGACGACGAAGCCCGAGGCGCCGGCGCGGATCGCGCGCTGGAGGTAGCCGGGCCGCCCGAAGGTGGTCACGATCAGGACCCTGGTCCCGGGCGAGACCCTGATGACCTCGGAGGTCGCCGCGATCCCGTCCAGCCCGGGCATCTCGACGTCGAGCAGGGCGACGTCAGGGGTGAGCTCGGCCGCCTTGGCGACCGCCTCGTGACCCGAGCCGACCTCGGCGACGACCTCGAGGTCCGACTCGAGCTGGAGCAGCGCGGAGAGCGCGCCGCGCACCAGCGCCTGGTCGTCGGCCAGCAGGATCCGGATGCTCATGCCCGCTCCACCTTGAGGCTGAAGCCGTTCCCGGACGGGCCGGCGGTGACGGTCGCACCGACGGCATCGGCACGCTCACGCAGGCCGACCAGGCCGTGCCCGGCCGGTCCGGCGCCCGTTCCGCGGCCGTCGTCCACGACCTCGGCGCTGGTCGGGCCGAGCCGGACGGTGCAGGTCGACGCGGCACTGTGACGGATCACGTTGGTGACTCCTTCTCGGACGGTCCAGGCGAACAGCTCGCGCAGGTCGGTCGGTACCTCGTCGGTCGAGTTCGGCAGGACCGCGGTGATCTCTGCCGCCTCGAGCGCCGTCCGGGCCCGGGAGATCTCGCCCGGCAGGGTCAGGTCGCGGTACCCCTCCACCGCACGGCGTACGTCGGCGAGCGCGTCCCGGGCGAGCCGCTCCAGATCCATGATCTCGCCGCGGGCTCGCGCCGGGTCGGCGTCGAAGAGCCGGTTGGCCAGCTCGGCCTTCACCGTGATCACGGTCAGCGAGTGACCGAGGATGTCGTGCAGGTCGCGGGCGAACCGGTTGCGCTCGTTGTCGACGAGCAGCTTGGCGTTGTCCTGCTCGGCCACGATCAGGTCGCGGTTGCGACGCAGCACGGTCTTGAAGCCGAAGACGGCCAGCGATCCGGCGACGACGCCGAACGCGCTGCCCCAGACGCTCTGCGAGTGGTGGGTCAGGCCGTAGGCCAGGACACCGGCGACGACCGCGAGGGCGGCGGGACCGCCGTACCGCAGCGGCAGCAGCATCACCGCGGTCACCGCGACGAACGGCGCCGTCGCGAAGCCGCTCTCCCCCACGAACGCCACGATCAGGGCGGACATCAGTGCCAGGGAGGCGACGAAGGTGAGGGCGGCGACCACGGGTACGTCGGGGCCGAGCCCGCGCATCGCCCGCCGGGCCGTCATGAACACCTGGACGTAGACGATCGCGAACACGACCGTCAGCACCATCGCGGCGACGCCGTCGACCTCGCTGCGGCGGTGGAGGCCCTCGACGAACGGGTTGACCAGGAAGACCAGCCACAGCGCCGCGATCAACGGACCGGCCCGGCCGATGCGGCGGTCCTCGCTCACGGTCGGCGACTCGGACATGACGGTCATCCTCAGACCCGCGCCGTGTCCTTGCTCATCCGCCACGCCGCGCCGGCGACGAAGATCGCGCACCACGCCACCGCGTTGACGACCGAGTACCACGGCAGCTCGTGGGTCAACGGCGAGCGAGCGACCTCGGAGACGCCGTACATCGGGTCGAAGTAGGCGACCACGCGTACCGCGTGGGGGAACTGCGTCAGCGGCAGGAAGATGCCGCCAAGGAACGACAGCAGGGCAAGGCCGGGGCCGAGGATCTGCATCACGTTCTCGGACGGGACGAGGTAGCCCACGAACACGCCCAGCGCCGCGAAGGTGAGGGTGCAGAACAACGTGGTGACCATGCAGGCGATCCAGATGCCGAGCGGCATCGCGGCGTGGCCCTGCAGCTTGCCGACCAGGTTGACCATCGCGATGACCGTCGCACCCATCGTCAGCGCGACGATCGCCTTGGTGAGGATGTAGGCGACCGGGTTGAGCGGGGTGAGCCGCAGCTGCCGGCTCCAGCCCACCGCCCGCTCCGCGGCCACGGCGGCTCCGCCGGACGCGGCGGTCAGCGCTGCGCCGTACAGGCCCATCGAGACCATCAGGTAGGCGGCGAGGTTGCCGTGGCCGACCGAGTCCTGCCAGCCCTTCTGGTTGCCGACGCTCAGGAGCAGCAGCACCGGCAGGACCAGGGTGAAGATGACGGTACGGCGGTTGCGCAGGACCCGCTTGAGCTCGATGCCGAGCAGGGTCAGGCTGAAGCCGCCGAGCTTGGGGGTACGCCGCAGCGTGGGGTCGTAGGTGCTCATCTCTCCTCGGTTCCTGAGCTGGTCGACGGTCCGGTGAGGGTCAAGAAGGCCTCCTCGAGGCCCTTCGCGGCGACCTCGAGGTCGCGGGCGGGGGTCTCGGTGAGCAGGAAGCGCGCGACGGCGTCGCTGTCCCTGGTGTGCACGATGACGCTCTCGCCCCGGGCCTCGACGCTGTCGACGCCGGTCAGCGCGCGGAGGCGGTCGAGGGTGCCGTCGGGGTCGGGCAGCGTCGCGCGGACCGTGCGACCCGAGGCGAGCGCCTTGATCTCGCTGCCGGTGCCGTCGGCGACGACGAGGCCGTCGCTGATCAGGACGATGCGGTCGGCGTACTGGTCGGCCTCCTCGAGGTAGTGCGTGGCGAACAGGACCGTGCGGCCCTGCTCGGCGTCGGCGCGGATCGCGGACCAGAACGTACGCCGGCCCTCGACGTCCATGCCCGTCGTCGGCTCGTCGAGCAGCAGCAGGGCGGGGTCGGGCAGCAACGCCATCGCGAAGCGCAACCGCTGCTGCTCACCACCCGAGCACTTGCCGACCCTGCGGTCGGCGATACCGGTGATGCCCGCGGTGGCGAGTACCTCGTCGACCTGGCGGGTCTCGGCGAAGAGGGAGGCGGTGTAGGCGACGGTCTCGCGGACCGTGAGGTCCTTGAGCAGGCCACCGGTCTGCATGACGGCCGAGACCAGGCCGCGGGCGACCGCGTCGCGGGGCTTGAGGCCGAGAACCTGTGCCGTGCCGCTCGTCGGCTGGGACAGGCCGAGGACCATGTCGATGGTGGTGGTCTTGCCCGCGCCGTTGGGGCCGAGGAACGCGACCACCTCGCCGGGTCGGATCTCCAGGTCGATGCCCTTGACGGCATGGACGCTGCCGAAGGTCTTGGTCACGCCGTCGAGCCGGATCGCGGCGACGGGCAGGTTGCTGCTCATGCCGTCAGCCTGCCGGTTCTGCGACCGGTTCGCCTGGAGAAGCCGTCACGAACCTCCCCTGACATTTGTCAGCGGCTCGGGCGTCGGAATCACCTGTCCACCGGTGATTCCTTCACTTCCACCCCGTTGCAACGGGGTGGAAGTGAAGGAACCGGTGCAATCCGGTGACGGGAGTGATCAGAGTGACGTGCTGGCGACGATCGCCCCGCGGGCGTCCCCGGTGTGGAGGAGTACGCCGGAGGACCCGGCGAACTCGGTCAGGACGGCGCGATCGACCGCCGTCGGCTCCCCGGCCTCGCCGAGCAGGACGCAGGCGTCCACGCCGGTCGAGCCGGACGCGACGGCCATCGCGACGACGGCCTGGACCGCGCTCAGCTGGAGCGACTCGAGCGCGATCGTGGCGGCGGCGTACGTCCGTCCGTCGGTGTCGCGCACAGCGGCGCCCTCGGCCGCCTGGATGCGGGCGCGGGTGGCGCGAGCGAGGGTGACGAGCTTCTTGTCCTCGGCGGTCAGGTCCGTCATGGGTCAATTATCGCCATCGGCGCCGGGCTCGCCGAGCCGGGTGATGAGGACGGTGCCGACCCGGTTGCGCCGGCCGTAGACCTGCTCGGCCTCGAAGCGCAGCCCGTGGGCCTCGACGGCGGCGCCCGAGATCGGCACCCGGCCCAGGTGCTTGGTGAGCAGACCGCCGACCGAGTCGACGTCCTCCTCCTCGACGTCGACCCCGACGAGCTCCTGGAGGTCGTCGACCGGGAAGCGCGAGGACACCCGGTAGACGCCGTCGGGCAGCTCCTCCGGCTCGGCCTCGGCCTCGTCGTACTCGTCGGTGATCTCGCCGACGATCTCCTCGAGGAGGTCCTCGATGGTGATCAGGCCGGCGGTGCCGCCGTACTCGTCGACGACCATCGCCAGGTGGCTGTGGTGCGCCTGCATCTCGCGCATCAGGTCATCGACCGGCTTGGACTCCGGCACCCAGTGCACGGGCCGCATGATCTCCTCGACCCGCTGGGTGAACTCGACGTCGGGCGCCTCGAAGTCGCGGCGTACGACGTCCTTGAGGTAGGCGATGCCGAGCACCTCGTCGAGGTTCTCCCCGACCACGGGCACCCGCGAGAAGCCCGAGCGCAGGAAGAGCGACATGGTCTGGCGCAGATTCTTGTGGGCCTCGATGTAGACGACGTCGCCGCGCGGCACCATCACCTCACGCACCGAGGTGTCGCCGAGCTCGAAGACCGAGTGGATCATCTTGCGCTCGTCGGCCTCGATGACGTCGGTCGCCTCGGCCATGTCGACCATCTCGCGCAGCTCGGTCTCGGTCGAGAACGGGCCTTCACGGAAGCCCTTGCCGGGCGTGATCGCGTTGCCGACCAGGATCAGCAGCTTCGGGATCGGTCCGAGGACCGTGGTCGTCGCGGCCAGCGGCCAGGCGCTCCAGAGCGCGACCGTCTCGGCGTGCTGGCGACCGACCGTGCGCGGGCCCACCCCGATGATGACGAAGCAGACGACCAGCATCGCGCCGACCGTGATCAGGATGTCGAGGGTGGTCGCGGGCCGGTGCCGCCCGACGACGACGACGGTGACCAGCACGGTCGCGGTGATCTCGCACAGCAGCTCCAGCAGGAGCGCGGTGTTGAGGTGGCGCGGGGCGTCCTCGAGCACGCCGAGCAGCCGGCGTGAGCCCGCGCGGCGCTCGGCCACCAGCTCGTGGGCACGAGCACGGGAGAACGACCCGACGGCGGCGCCCGCAGCGGTCAGCAGCCCGGCGAGCACGACCAGGACGGCCGCGGCACCGAGCCGCCAGAGATCACCAGGGATCATCAGGCCTGGGCTCGCCACTCGCCGAGCAGCTTGTCCTGCAGCCCGAACATCTCCTTGTGCTCCTCCGGCTCGGCGTGGTCGTAGCCGAGCAGGTGCAGGATGCCGTGGGTGGTGAGCAGCTCGAGCTCGGCGAGCGTGCCGTGCCCCGCCTCCGCACCCTGGCGCTCGGCGATGGTGGGACACAGGATCAGGTCGCCGAGGACACCCTCCTCGGGCTCCTCGTTGACCAGGCCCGGCCGCAGCTCGTCCATCGGGAAGGCCAGCACATCGGTCGGGCCCTCCTTCTCCATCCACTGCTCGTTCAGCTGGGCGATGGTCGCCTCGTCGACGGCCTTGATGCACAGCTCGGCCTGCGGGTGGACGCGCATCGCGTCCATCACGAACCGGGCCAGCCGCTCGAAGTGGCGGGCGTCGAGGCCGGTGCCGGACTCGTCGATGATCTCGATGCTCACTCAGGCGTCCTTCTACTTGGCGGCGGGGTTCTTGACCGGCGTACGCCGACGGTCGTTGCGGGCCTGCTGCTGCGCGTCGTGCTCGTCGTACGCCGCCACGATGCGACCCACGAGCTGGTGGCGGACGACGTCCTGCGCGGTGAGCCGCACGAACGCGAGGTCGTCGACACCGTCCAGGATCTCCTCGACGATCCGCAGGCCGGACTTGGTGCCCGCGGGCAGGTCGACCTGGGTGACGTCGCCGGTGACCACGATCTTGGAGCCGAAGCCGAGCCGGGTCAGGAACATCTTCATCTGCTCGGGCGTGGTGTTCTGCGCCTCGTCGAGCACGATGAACGAGTCGTTGAGCGAGCGGCCGCGCAGGTACGCCAGCGGGGCCACCTCGATCGTGCCGGCAGCCAGCAGCTTGGGGATCGTGTCGGGGTCGAGCATGTCGTGCAGCGCGTCGTACAGCGGCCGGAGGTAGGGATCGATCTTCTCGCTGAGGGTGCCGGGCAGGAAGCCGAGCTTCTCCCCCGCCTCGACGGCCGGGCGCGAGAGGATGATCCGGTTGACCTGCTTGTTGTTCAGCGCCTGCACGGCCATGGCCATCGCGAGGTAGGTCTTGCCGGTGCCGGCGGGACCGATGCCGAAGGTGATCGTGTGGTTCTCGATCGTCTCGACGTACCGCTTCTGGTTGAGCGTCTTCGGGCGGATGCTGCGACCGCGGCTGCTGAGGATGTTGACGCTGAGCACGTCGGCCGGGCGCTCGCCCTGCTCGTCGACGCTGGCCCGCAGCATCCCGGAGACGCGCTCGACGGTCTCGACGGTGATGCCCTGGCCGGTGCGCAGGATCGCGACCATCTCGTCGAGCAGCTTCTCGGCCAGCGCCACCTCCTCGGCCTGGCCGACGAGCGTGATCCGGTTGCCGCGGACGTGCACCTCGACGCCGAAGGTCCGCTCGATGCGGCCGAGGTACTCATCGGCGGGGCCGAGCAGGCTGACCAGGTCGATGCTGTTCGGGATGACCACCACGTGGCGGGTCGCCGCGGCGGTGGGGGGAAGGTCTGGCATGCGCGCTTTCTGGTCGTACGACGGTGGCTCCCAGACTACGGGAGCGGCGACCGCGCCGACCACGGCGATTCCCACGGGAACCGATCCGGGTTGCCCGATCATCTGAAGGAGTGATGGACGCCGACACCGCCTTCAGCGAGTACGCCGCCGCGCGCTGGCGTCGCCTCGTGCGCGCCGGCGTGCTGCTCGGCTGCGACGTCGGGGAGGCGGAGGACCTGGCGCAGCAGACCCTGCTCCGCTGCTACCTCAAGTGGGGCGCGGTCCAGGGTGCCGACGACCGCGACGCCTACGTCGCCAAGCTGCAGCTCAACCTGCTGCGCCAGAGCCGGCGGCGGCGCTGGTGGGGAGAGCGGGCGACCGCCGAGCTCCCCGAGCATGGTGGGGGCGACGCGACCGTCACGGTCGACGACGCCGATGCCCTCACCCGGGCGATGGCCCGTCTCCCGGAGTGCCAGCGCCAGACGGTCGTGCTGCGCCACTACCTCCACCTCACCGAGCAGCAGATCGCGGCCGCGACCGGCGTCGCCTCCGGCACCGTCAAGAGTCGCCTCTCCCGAGCCCTCGCGACGCTGGCCGCCGACCCGAACCTCGCTGTGCTCCGGGAAGGACACCGATGACCGACGAGACGCTCGACGACCTGTTGCACCGGGCCGTCGCCGACGTACCCGACGCGAGCCCGCCCGTCGCCGCGCTGCTCCAGCGTGGTCGGCAGGTCCGCCGGCGGCGCCGTCGTACGGCGGTGCTCGGCGCGGCCGTCGCCTGCCTGGTTGTGGTGGGCGGGATCGCCGTCGCCCGGACGGTGACCGGCCCGGGCGAACCGACCGTCACGGCACCGGTGACGGACCTGGCGCCCGCTCCGGCGGGCACGAAGTGGGTCGGCGTCGGTCGACAGGTCATCGCGGTGCCCCGCGATTGGCCGGTCGTCCCGGGGATCTACTGCACCGAGCCGACCCACTCCTTCGTGACGATCACCGAGTGGCGCGTCGCCGTGGCCTGCGAGCCGATCCGGACCCCGCCCCGTCCGGTGGACAGCATCGACATCGAGGCTGCCCCCTCGGGGCTGCTGGAGGTGCACGACTCGCGCTCGGACGGAGTGCTGCCGCGCGGCGGCCACGCGGAGGTACGTCGCACGCTTCCTCGGGGCTGGCTCGCCGTTCCGTTCGGCGAGGTCGCCGGCGGCGTGGGCCTCCCCTCGGTGTCCAGCGAGATCGAGGCGCTCACCGCCGCCGGCTTCCGGGTCGAGCGCCGGACGGCGCCCTCGCTCGGCCGTTGGCTGCCGGTCACCACCACGCCCGAGATCGGCACGCCCGCCCGGGCCGGCAGCACGGTCATCGTCAACGACCATGGTGCGATCGCCTCGACGGCGACGCTCACCGGCCGGCTGCTCTGGGTCGGCGGCCCCGCGCCCGGGACCGCGCGACCGCACGCGGGCGTCGTCCACGTCGTCAACGACGACGACTCGGTCGGCCAGACGGTGGCCGCCGGTGCGGACGGACGCTGGCGCATCGACCTGCCGCCCGGCACCTATCGCGTCATGGCCACCTCGCCCGGCTACCTCAGCGCGCACGGGGAGCCGGACGCCTGCACGGCGACTGGCCCGGTCACGGCCGCCGCGCACCGCGCCCGGTCCGTCGACGTCTACTGCCAGCTCAGGTAGCCATCGAGTGCTAGGGACTATGGGCCAACTGGCCCATAGTCCCTAGCCACCGGCGGAACAGCCCGCGAGGCTGCTCCGTCCCTCGATCCCCGGCCTGGGCAGGTGCGCGCGACCGCGTACCTGAACGCCGGGACCGCGGTCATCCGTCGGCGTCGAGCAGCGCGCGCTCGGCGCCGATCGTGGTGTCCTCGCCATGACCGGTGTGGACCACCGTCTCGGGTGGCAGCTCGAAGAGCTCGGCACGGATCGAGGCCTCGAGGGTCGACCGGTCGGAGTAGGACCGTCCGGTCGCGCCGAGGCCGCCGTGGAAGAGCGTGTCGCCGGTGAAGACACAGCCGAGGTCCTCGGCGTACAGGCAGACCGCGCCGGGCGCGTGGCCGGGCGTGTGCAGCACCCGGAGGGTCGTGCCGGCGACGGTGACCACCTGCCCGTCGGAGAGGTCGACGTCCCAGAGGTGGTCGGTGTGGGTCAGCTCCCACAGCGGCCGGTCGTCGGGGTGCAGCAGGATCGGCGCCACGACCTTCTCGCGAAGGGCCGGCGCGACGCGGACGTGGTCGTCGTGCGCGTGGGTGCAGATGATCGCCTTGACCCGGCGCTCGCCGACGACCGCGAGGATCGCGTCGACGGAGTGCGGGGCGTCGATGACGACGCACTCGGTGTCGTCACCGACCACCCAGACGTTGTTGTCGACCTCGAACGTCTCGCCGTCCAGCGTGAACGTGCCGGACGTGACGGCGTGGTCGACGCGACCGGTCACAGGATCACCACCGAGCGCAGGACACTCTGCCCATCGGTGGCGCGGTGCATGCGGTCGAACGCCGCTTCGACGTCGCCGATGCCGATCTCCTCGGACACGAACGCGTCCAGGTCGAGCCGGCCCTGCTGGTAGAGGTCGACCAGCATCGGGAAGTCACGGCTCGGGAGGCAGTCGCCGTACCAGCTGGACTTGAGCGAACCGCCGCGGCCGAAGACGTCGATGAGCGGGATGTCGGGGACCTTCATGTCCGGGGTCGGTACGCCGACGAGGACGACCGTTCCCGCGAGGTCACGGGCGTAGAACGCCTGCTTCCAGGTCTCGGGGCGGCCGACCGCGTCGATCACGACGTCCGCGCCGTTCCCGCCGGTGAGCTCCTGGATGGCGGCGACCGGGTCGCCGGACGAGGAGTCGATGGTGTGAGTGGCGCCGAGCGCCTCGGCCCGGGCCAGCTTCTTGGCGTCGATGTCGACGGCGATGATCGGGTTCGCACCCGCCAGCGCCGAGCCGGCGACGGCTGCCACCCCGACTCCCCCGCAGCCGATCACGGCGACCGAGCGCCCACGCGTGACGCCACCGGTGTTGATCGCGGCCCCGATCCCCGCCATCACGCCGCAGCCGAGCAGCCCGACGGCGGCCGGCCGGGCCGACGGGTCGACCTTGGTGCACTGGCCGGCGGCGACCAGGGTCTTCTCGGCGAACGCGCCGATCCCGAGGGCCGGTGACAGCTCGGTGCCGTCCTCGAGCGTCATCCGCTGCGTCGCGTTGTGCGTGGCGAAGCAGTAGTGCGGCTCACCACGCCGGCAGGCGCGGCACTGGCCACAGACCGCGCGCCAGTTGAGGATCACGAAGTCGCCGGGCGCCACGTCGGTCACGCCGGGCCCCACCGATTCCACGACACCCGACGCCTCGTGCCCGAGCAGGAACGGGAAGTCGTCGTTGATCCCGCCCTCGCGGTAGTGCAGGTCGGTGTGGCAGACCCCGCAGGCCTGCACCCGCACGACCGCCTCACCGGGCCCGGGATCGGGCACGTTGATCGTCACCAGCTCGACCGGCGCGCCCTTCGAGCGCGCCACCACCGCCTTCACCTGCTGCGTCATGTCCTCAACCTAGTGAGGACCCCACCACGCCGTAAGGGGCCGGAGGAGGCCGAACGGCGAGGCCGACTCAGCCCGGGGGCCAGGTCATCGCGCGGCCGCCGAGCAGGTGCATGTGCACGTGGAAGACGGTCTGGTGCGCGTCCGCGCCGGTGTTGAGCACCAGGCGGTACCCGCCCTCCAGTCCCTCCTTCGCCGCGATCTCGCGGGCGGCGTCGAAGAGGTGCGCCGACGTCGCCGGCTCCCCCTCGGCGAGCGCGGCCGCGTTCGGGTAGTGGCTGCGCGGGATCACCAGCACGTGCGTGGGCGCCTGCGGGTGGAGGTCGCGGAACGCGATCGTGGTCGGGGACTCGTGGACGATCTCGGCGGGGATGTCCCCGGCGACGATCTTGCAGAAGAGGCACTCGTCGGTCACAGGTCGAGCCTTGCAGGTCCCGGCACGCCGACGTCAAGCCCCCGGGTTCGACGTACGGCCCACTAGCGTGGTGGAGGTGAGCCAGACCGCCCCCACCAAGCTGACACCGCGCGGCGTGTGGGTGGCCGGAGCGGTCGCGTGTGTCGGCGTGATCGCCCTTGCGCTGATCATCTCCGCGCTGCTCGGCGACGGCCCACGTCACCATCACCGACACCGGCCGAGCGGCCCGACCAGCCCGGTCCAGGTCTACTTCCAGGCCGCGAGCCCCACCGGGGTCAGGCTGTACGCCGAGCCGCACGATGTCGCGGGAACCGGCGACGACAGGGTGCTGGCGGCGGTGCGTGCGCTGACCGCCCGGCACGGACCCGACGACCCCGACTACCGCACCGTCTGGCCGGCTCACTCGTTCTCCGCGGCCTCGGTCGAGAAGGACCGGATCGTGATCGGACTGACCGCGAAGGCGACGAAGCGACCGCGCGGGGTGACGGCGGCGGAGGCGACCATCGGCCTGCAGCAGCTCGCCTTCACCGCGGACGCGGCGTCCGACACCAACCTCCCGGTCGAGATCGTCTCGCCCGGCTCCACGACGAGCTCCCCTCTCGGCATCTCGACCGGCCCGATCGTCCGCGACCAGTCGCTCGGGCTGTTCGCGCCGGTCAACCTGTCCCACCTGGCCGACGGCGCGCGCGTGAGCGGCACCCTGACGACGGGCGGCACGCTCACCCAGGACGTCCACCGCATCAGGTGGACGCTGTCGGACCACCGCCACCAGCCGGTCCGCCACGGCAGCGCCAAGATCATGGGCGGCTCGTTCACCCTCGAGGCCGACCTCAAGGGCCTGCCGGCCGGCACCTACGTCCTGACCGTCCGAGGACGAGCGACCGGCCAGACGTCCGGAGCGTCCCGCAACTATTCCGACTCCCGCAACGTCCAAGTGTCGTAAGACGCAACCCTTCCCCGGAGGTTCCCGCATGACCAGCTCGACCACGATCCGACGTACCGCTCCTGCGGCGGTCGCCGCCCTGCTCTCCCTCGGCCTGCTGGCCGGGTGTGGGTCGAACGAGAAGGAAGCCACCGACCCGAGCACCACCGGCACACCCACGAGCGCGTCGACGACCACGCAGACCTCGAGCGCCGCGGCCACCGAGAGCAGCACGGCCGCCGGCTCGACGGACGTGACCCTCTACTGGGGCGTGGACACCCCGATGAACCTGCGCCTCGCCGGCGAGAGCACCGCCGTCAGCGGCGAACCGGTCCAGGGCGCCCTTCAGGCGCTGCTCGCTGGCGACCCCACCGACCCCGACTACGCCGCACTGGTCCCGAAGGACTCGCTCACCTCGGCGAGCGTCGTGCCCGGCAAGGAGATCACCCTCGAGGTCGCCAACCCGGCGTACGCCGACGCGTCCGAGGACACCGCCCCCGGCGGCAACAAGCTCGCGATCCAGCAGCTCATCTACTCCCTGAACTCGGCGAACGGCACGGCCGACAAGCCGCTGCCGGTGCACTTCACGCTCGGCGGCCAGGACTCGACGTACCTCGGCCAGCCCACCCGCGCCAAGGCCGCGCCGCAGCTGCGCGTCCTGTCGATGATGAGCGTGCTCTCACCGGCCGACGGCTCCACGCTGTCGGGTCGCACGGTGTTCAGCGGCGTCGGCAGCTCGTTCGAGGGCACCGTCGCCTGGGAGGTCCGCGACTCCTCCGACAAGGTCGTCCTGAGGGGCAGCTCGCAGTCCGACGGCTGGATGGACAAGCTCTACCCGTGGAAGGCCACGCTCGACCTCAGCAAGCTCGCACCCGGCAGCTACACGTTCGTGGCGATGACCGACGACCCGTCGGGCGGCGAGGGCGGCGGCCCGTTCAAGGACGACAAGACCTTCACGATCAGCTGAGCGAAGCGCTCCGCACGACGGTCGGCGGGCCCCACCTCGCCGACCGTCGCTGGGAGTCAGTGTCCGGAAGACACCCGACGCAAACGTCGGGGTAGGGCCTCACGCCCAGCGCGGGGTGCGCGCGAGCAGCGCGGCGACGGCGACGACGCCTGCGGTGGAGGTGCGCAGCACCTCGGCACCCAGGCGACTCGAGACGGCGCCCGCACGCACGAACAGGGCGACCTCGTCCTCGGTGAGCCCGCCCTCGGGGCCGACGACGAGCAGGATCTCGCCCGCATCGGGGACGGCCAGGTCGGCCATCGGTTCGCTGGCAGCCTCGTGCAGCACGACCGCGAGGTCCGCGCGCGCGACCATGTCGGCGACGTCCTTCGTGGACGCCAGCTCGAGGACCTCGGGATGCCAGGCACGGCGCGACTGCTTGGCGGCCTCGCGCGCGGTGGCCGCCCACTTGGCGTGCGACTTGGCGGCGCGCTCACCCTTCCAGACCGCGACGCTGCGCGTCGCCGCCCACGGGACGATCCGGGCCACGCCGATCTCGGTGAGCACCTCGACGGCGAGCTCGCCGCGCTCGCCCTTGGGCAGCGCCTGCACGACGCTCACCCGCGGCCACGGCTCGGGGACGTCCTCGACGGACCTCACCGTGACGTCGAACGATCGCTTCGAGGTGGCAGCGACGGTGCCCGTCGCGAGCCGCCCCGCGCCATCGCCGAGCAGGAGGTCCTCCCCCACGCGGAGGCGACGTACGACGACGGCGTGGTGGGCCTCGTCGCCCTCGACGACCACCGTCGACCCCGGGCCGACCCCGTCGAGGGTCGGCACGAGGTGCTGGGGCAGCGTCATCGGGCCGGGCTCAGTGCTGCTGGCCGAAGGCGTCGCGGAGGCGGCCGAACATGCCCTTGTGGGCAGGGCGTACGTCGCCCGTCGGCTGCTCCTCGTTGCGCGCCGTGGCGAGCGCACGGAGCAGCTCCTCCTGGCGGGCGTCGAGCTTGGTCGGGGTCTCCACGACGACGGTGACGACCAGGTCGCCGCGACCGCCGCGCAGACCGGGCACGCCGCGGCCCTTGACCAGCGTGTCCCAGCCGGACTGCGTGCCGGCCGGCACCGCGAGCTCGAAGGAGGTCTCGCTCGCCTCGTCGCCGAGGTCGGCCTCGAGCGTGGGCAGGCGGACCTGGGTGCCGAGCGCCGCAGCCGTCATCGGCAGCGCGACCGTGCAGTGCAGGTCGCCGCCGTGGCGGGTGAAGGTCTTGTGGGGCGCGACCTGGATCTCGACGTACAGGTCACCGGCGGGGCCGCCGCCGGGACCGACCTCGCCCTGCTCGGCCAGCTGGACGCGGGTGCCGGTGTCGACGCCGGCCGGGATCTTGACGGTGAGGGTACGACGCGAGCGGACCCGTCCCTCGCCCGAGCACTCCCGGCACGGGTCGGGGATGACCGAGCCGAACCCGCGGCAGGTCGGGCACGGGCGAAGCGTGCGGATCTCGCCGAGGAACGAGCGCTGGACGTGGGCGACCTCGCCCTGGCCGTGGCAGGTGCCACAGGTCTGCGGCTGCGAGCCCTCGGCCGCGCCCGAGCCCTGGCACGCCGCGCAGTGGACGGCCGTGTCGACCTTGAGCTCCTTGGCGACACCGAACGCCGCCTCGGCCAGCTCGACCTCGAGGCGGATCAGGGCGTCCTGGCCCCGGCGTACGCGTGAGCGCGGGCCGCGCCCGCCACCGCCGCCACCACCGGCCTGGCCGCCGAAGAACGCGTCCATGATGTCGGTGAACGAGAATCCCTGGCCGGCGCCGCCGCCGCCGAAGCCGCCGCCGAACGGGTCGCCGCCACGGTCGTACTGCTGGCGCTTGCCGGGGTCGCTGAGCACCTCGTACGCCGCGGACACCGCCTTGAACCTCTCCTGCGCCTCCGGGTCGGGGTTGACGTCGGGGTGCAGCTGGCGGGCCAGCTTGCGGTAGGCCTTCTTGAGGGTGTCGGCGTCGGCGTTGCGGTCGACTCCGAGAAGCTCGTACAGATCCTGGGACATGCTCTTGGTGGTTCTCTCTCAGCTCTCGTCGAGGATGCGCGAGACGTAGCGCGCGACTGCGCGCACGGCCGCCATCGTGCCGGGATAGTCCATGCGGGTCGGGCCGACGACGCCGAGCGTCGCCAGGGCCTCACCGTGGGTGGTCGTGGGTCCGTAGCCGCTCGCGACCACGCTGGTCGCGGCGAACTGCTCGAAGGGTCCTTCGGCGCCGATGCGCACCATCACGCTGCCGTCGGTCGTGGCCGCGCCGAGGAGGGTGAGCAGCACGACGTGCTCCTCGATCGCCTCCAGCAACGGGCGGACCGAGGTGTCGAAGCTGTCGCCGTAGCGCGCGAGGTTGGCGGTGCCGCCGACGGCGACGCGCTCGTCGGAGCGGTGGTCGCTCATCGCCTCGGTGAGCACGGCGACCACGGCGGAGGTCGCCGCGTCGGGCTGCTCGGCCGTCAGCGCACCGAGGGCGGTCACCGCGTCGGCGATGCGCTCGCCGGTGACGGCGAGGTTGATCCGGCTGCGCAACCGGCCGAGGGCGTCCTCGGACAGCTCGGCGCCGAGGTCGACCAGGCGCTGCTCGACCCGGCCGGTGCTGAGGATCAGCACCACCAGGAGGCGGTCGGGGTTGAGCGCGACCAGCTCGACGTGACGGACCGTGGACCGGCTCAGCGTCGGGTACTGGACGACCGCGACCTGGTGGGTCAGCTGGCTGAGCAGGCGCGCGGAGCGGTTGACGACGTCGTCGAGGTCGACGGCGCCGTCGAGGAACGTGGAGATCGCCCGCTTCTCCGGCGCGCTCATCGGCTTGACGGTGGACAGGCGGTCGACGAAGAGCCGGTAGCCCTTGTCGGTCGGCACCCGGCCCGCGCTGGTGTGTGGCTGGGCGAGGTAGCCCTCGTCCTCGAGCGCGGCCATGTCGTTGCGGATCGTTGCCGGGCTGACGTTGAGGCCGTGGCGCTCGACCAGCGCCTTGGAGCCGACCGGCTCCTCGGTCGCGACGTAGTCCTCGACGATGGCACGCAGCACGGCGAGCCTTCGCTCCTCCTGCATGCGGCACCTCCCGTCGGGCACGTGTTTGGCACTCGTGACGAATGAGTGCCAAGTCTATAGCGTCCGCACCCGACTACCGATCCAGCAGACGGGTACCGCGTGCCACATGAGCCACCCCGATACCCCCGACCCCGACACCCCCGACTCCGAGACCGGGTCGATCAGCGACGACCAGCTGCCCGAGGACCTGGTGCCCGGGCCGGACAACCCGCTCGCCGAGGGACTGCCACCCGGCGACGCGGCCGAGGGGCTGATGGACCCGGACCAGAGCACGCACCGGACCAACACGGAGACCCAGCGCAACTGATCACACCGTTCACATGCGTAACATTGGTGCCGTGGATCGCTACGGGACCGATGTCCTCTCCGGCGACTGGCGTGTGCCCAAGCGGGGCCGTGCCGTCGAGACGGCGGCCGACCTCGGCCTGGTCGTCGAGGAGGTCCAGCACGACTTCTGCGGCGAGATCGTCGCGGTCGACCGCGACATCGACACCGTCACGCTGGAGGACCGCCGCGGGACGCGGCGTACCTTCGAGCTCGGCCCGGGCTTCCTGCTCGAGGGCAAGCCGGTCATCCTGACCGCTCCGGTGCGGGTCTCAGCGGCTGCGGCCACCCCGAAGCGCACGGCCTCCGGCTCGCTCGCCGTCCAGGGTGCCCGCGCCCGGGTCGCCCGCGCCAGCCGCATCTTCGTGGAGGGTCGCCACGACGCCGAGCTCGTCGAGAAGGTCTGGGGCGACGACCTGCGCATCGAGGGTGTGGTCGTGGAGTACCTCGGCGGCGTCGACGACCTCGCCGCGCACCTGCGCGACTTCTCCCCCGGCCCCGAGCGCAAGGTCGGCGTGCTCGTGGACCACCTGGTCAGCGGCTCCAAGGAGTCTCGCATCGCCGACGACATCGCCCGCGGCCCGTGGGGCGGGAGCGTGCTGATCGTCGGCCATCCGTTCATCGACGTGTGGCAGGCCGTCAAGCCCGACCGCCTGGGCCTGCGCGCCTGGCCGCAGATCCCCCGCTCGATCGAGTGGAAGAAGGGCATCTGCCAGCACCTCGGCTGGCCGTACGCCGAGCAGGCCGACATCGCCCGCGCGTGGCAGACCATCCTCGGCCGGGTCGAGTCCTTCGACGACCTCGAGCCCGCCCTCCTCGGTCGGGTCGAGGAGCTCATCGACTTCGTGACCTCCTGACGCGGTCAGAGCAGGTCGCGCACCACCGCGTCGGCGAGCAGCCGTCCGCGGGTGGTGAGCACGAGCCGGTCCGCCGTGCCGTCGAGCAGCAGGCCGTCGGCCACCAGCTGCGGGATCGCCGTACGGCCGGCGTCGTCGAGCACGTCGACGCTCAACCCCTCGCGCAGGCGGACCTCGAGCAGCACCCGCTCGACGCGGCGGGTCTCGTCGTCGAGCAGCTCGCGGGCATGGGCGGGGCTGAGGCCGTCGCCGAGGCGACCGGCGTACGCCGTGGGGTGCTTGACGTTCCACCAGCGCGTGCCGGCGACGTGCGAGTGGGCGCCGGGGCCGACGCCCCACCAGTCGTCGCTGCGCCAGTAGGACAGGTTGTGCCGGCACTCCGAGCCGGGCCGCGACCAGTTGGAGACCTCGTACCAGCCCAGGCCGGCCGCGGTGAAGCGCTCGTCGGCCAGCAGGTACTTGTCGGCGAGGTCGTCCTCGTCGGGCATCGGCAGCTCGCCGCGCTTGACCCGCCGGGCGAGGGCGGTGCCGTCCTCCACGATCAGGGAGTACGCCGACACGTGGTCGGGCTCGCACGCCAGCGCGGCGTCGACCGAGGTCCGCCAGTCGTCGAGCGACTCCCCCGGCGTGCCGTAGATCAGGTCCAGCGACACCTCGTCGAAGCCGGCCTCGCGCGCGGCAGCGACGGCGAGCGGAACTCCTTCGGGGTCGTGGGTGCGGTCCAGCACCGACAGGACCGCCGGCACCGCCGATTGCATGCCGAAGGAGATCCGGTCGAACCCGGCCGACCGCAGCCCCGAGAGGTAGCCGAGCGAGACCGAGTCGGGGTTCGCCTCGGTCGTCACCTCGGCGTCGGCCGCCAGGCCGAACTCCGACCGGATCGCCCCGAGGATCGCGCCCAGGGCCGTCGGGGACAGCAGGGTCGGCGTACCTCCGCCGAGGAAGACCGTCGACACCGGCAGGTCGCGATCACCGAGCACGCGCCGGGCCAGCCGGACCTCGGCGACCGCCTGCTCGGCGTACGTCGAGCGCGAGACTCCCCCGCCGAGCTCCTCGGCGGTGTAGGTGTTGAAGTCGCAGTAGCCGCAGCGGACCGTGCAGAACGGGACGTGCACGTAGAACGCGAACGGTCGCTGCCCGAGAGCGTCCAGCGACGCGACGGGGAGCGATCCGTCGGCGGGGGCGGGGTCACCGTCGGGCAGCGCGGAAGGCACCCGGGAAGTCTCCCACCCGGGTCCGCGCGACGACTCAGGGCCTGATCGCCGGGTGCCCGTTCCGCGCGAGGGCACCGACCACGAGTCCACCGATCAGCAGCACCATGGAGGCGATGCCGCCCAGCACCATCACCGAGGCGACCTGGCCATAGGCGCCGACGATCGAGCGGGTCGGGTCGTCGCCGTCGTACCGCAGCTCGACGGAGTCGCCGACCTGGCCGATGCAGGCCGGGTTGTTGGTGGCGGTGTACGCCGTGTCGCCGACCTCGAAGCGCACCTCGACACCGCACCCGTGGACGGTCGGCAGACCGCGCTCGACCACCTGTCCCGTCGCGGTCGAGCTGAGGTCCTTGTAGTGGACCCACTCGATCGCCGACGCGACGGCCAGCAGCACCGCCGCGCCGAGCAGGACGACGGCGATCGCCGCGCGCACCTGCCAACGTCTGAAGAACCCGAAAGCACCCTTCGGTCGGTCACTCATCTGCTCATCCCCCCAAGAGCAGCCCTGCGACGGTTCAGCCGCCGTAGAAGCTGTCGATCAGCTGCTTGTTGTTCGCCTCGACGACCGCGCGCTTGACCTTGAGCGACGGCGTCAGCTCGCCCGACTCGATGGTCAGGTCGTGGTCGAGCAGCTCCCACTTCTTGATGGTCTCCCAGCGGTTCAGGGTCAGGTTGAGCTCGTCGACGTAGTCGCCGACCATCTCGCGGACCTTCGCGCTGTTGACCAGGTCGGTGTACGACGTGCCCGCGAGCCCGTGCTCCTTCGCCCAGTCGGCGATGGCGTCGGGGTCGAGGGTGACGAGCGCGGAGACGAAGTTGCGCTCGGCGCCGAAGACCATGAACTGGCTGACGTACGGGCAGATCGTCTTGAACTTGGCCTCGATCGCCGGCGGCGCGATGTACTTGCCGCCGGAGGTCTTGAAGAGCTCCTTGATGCGGCCGGTGATCTTGAGGAAGCCGTCGGCGTCCAGCTCGCCCTTGTCGCCCGTGCGCAGCCAGCCGTCGGCGGTGAACGCCTCGGCCGTCGCCTCGGGAAGGTTGTGGTAGCCGGCCATGATGTGCGGGCCGTGCAGCTGGACCTCACCGTTCTCGCCGATGCGGACCTCGGTGCCGGGGAACGGCTGGCCGACGGTGCCCATCTTGAGCTCGTCGGGGTGGTTGACCGTGGCGCCGGCGGCGTTCTCGGTCATGCCGTAGCCCTCGAGGATGACGATGCCGGCGGCGTGGAACCACGAGGCGATGTCGGCGTTGAGCGCCGCCGAGCCGGAGATGAAGAAGCGGACCCGGCCACCGAAGCGGTCGCGGACCTTGCTGAAGACCAGCTTGTCGAAGAGGTCGTGCTCCGCCTTGAGCAGCGGGTTGACCTTGCCGGCGCGGGCGGCGGCGTCGTACTTGAGACCGACGGCGAAGGCGCGCTTGAAGATCTTCTCCTTCAGGCCACCCTCCGCCTCCTGCATCGTGATGATGCGGGCGTAGGCCTTCTCGAAGATGCGCGGCGCGGCGCCCATGAAGGTCGGCTTCACGACGCCCAGGTTGTCGACGATCTTGTCGACGCGGCCGTCGATGGCGCAGGAGAAGCCGCACGCCATCTGGGTCGAGGAGAGCACCTTGCCGAACGCGTGGGCCATCGGCAGCCAGCGGAACTCGAGGTCGGTGGTGGTCAGCAGGCCCTGGGCCTTGATGGCCTCGCCCTCGAAGACCCAGGCCTTGTGCAGCGTGCGCACGCCCTTGGGCTTGCCGGTCGTGCCGGAGGTGTAGATCAGGGTGGAGAGCTGGTCGGCCGGGATCGACTTCGCGAGGTCGTCGATGGCGGTCGGGTTCTTCTCCAGGTACGCCGTACCGAGGCCGGTGAGCTGCTCGAGGCTGATCACCCAGTCGCCGTCGGCGGCAGCGGCGTCGAAGACGACGACCTTGTCCAGCTGGGGCAGCTCGGCGCGGTGCTCGCGCAGCTTGGCGAGCTGGGACTCGTCCTCGGCGAAGACGTAGCGGCACTCGCTGTCGCTGAGGATGTACGCCGTGTCCGGCCCACCCGTGGAGGGGTAGACGGTCGTGGTGGCGCCACCGGCACACATCACGGCCAGGTCGGCGAGGATCCACTCGTAGCTCGTGCCGGCGGCGATGCCGACGCGCTGCTCGGCGTCGAGGCCCAGCGAGAGCAGGCCGGCAGCGAGCTTGCGGACGTCGTCACCCGCCTGGCGCCAGGTGCGGGACTCCCACACGCCGTCGACGGGGAACCGGAACGCCTCGTTCTCGGGGTTCATCTCCACCCGCTCGAGGAACTGCACTGCGCAGTTCTGTGGCATCCGGTCGATGAAGCTGGTGTCGGTGTTGACGGCCATGGGCCTAAAACTAGAGCACTCAGGAGCCCGGCGTACCGGCCGGTACGAATCCGAGGTGGGCCGCGAGCTTCCGGGTCGGCTCGGCAGCGAGGTCCTCGATCACCTGCAGGGAGGGCAGCCGGGAGCGATCCAGGTTCATCGCGACGAACAGATCGACGACGGTGATGCCGTGGCCCGGGGTGCTGACGACCTCGATCTCGTCGCCCGTCGTGAGGCTTCCGGGCTCGAGGACGCGGAGGTAGGCGCCGGGGCGCAGCGCCTGGGTGAAGCGCTTGACCCACGCGGTGTCGTCGTACCCGCTGACACGCTGCCAGCCCTTGAAGGTGTTGCACGGCGTGCGCGTCGAGCAGACCTCGAGCAGCGTCGTGCCGATCCGGAGACGCGTCCCGATCACGCAGGCCTGGAGGTCGATGCCCTCGGTCGTGAGGTTCTCGCCGAACTGGCCGGGCGGGATGGCGCGGCCGAGCTCGCCCTCCCAGAACGCCAGGTCCTCCACGGCGTACGCGTAGACCGCCTGGTCGCGACCACCGTGGTGCTTGGTGTCCGACACCGAGTCGCCGGCCAGCCCGGACGGCCCCACCTCGACCGGGCCCTCGACAGGCCGCTTGTCGATGGAGCTGCGGCCGACGGACCCGGCCCAGTCGACGTCGACCGGACGGCCGACGTTGGTGGACAGGAGACGAGGCATGGGCACCACTCAACCACGAGGCTCCCCCGCAGCCGCACCGATCAGGACGCGGTCCCGACGTACGTCGCGCGGGTGACCTTGCGGACCACGACCGAGCCGTCGTTGCGGATCACGTGGACCGTCCACACCGGGTTGGTGCGGCTGATCCCGTCCCCGGAGTCGGGGCCGTAGATCGAGCCACCGTCGCAGGAGTAGAAGCCGACCCAGGTCGGGTGGCTCGGGTAGTAGCCCCACGCACCGCCGACCCGCACCGTGCAGCGCTCGCCGTCGGCGAGCCGGAGTCCCTGCGGCGACCGCTTCGCACGCAGCAGTGCGGGGTCGCCGGCGAAGGTGCCGGCGTACCGGAACCGGACGAGCTGCTTGACCTCGACGTCGCGCAGGCACAGGACCGTGTGGTCGAACGACCGCCAGCAGGACGGGGCGTACGCCGCGGTCGGGTAGCAGATGTCGACGTGGTCCGAGACGGAGTAGGGCGACTGGTCGTCGCAGCTGAGCGAGCCGTCGCCCTCGCGGTGGACCGGCCAGCCCACCCTCGCCCGGCCGGTGGCGCCCACCGGGCGGACGACGACCTTCTTGGTCGCCGTCAGCGTGGTGGTCGTGGAGGTGGTCGAGGTGGTCGCGGTCGCTGCGCCGGCCGGACCGCCGGGGACGGCGTACGTCGCGGCCGCGACGGCGAGCAGGGCGGGCAGGAGACGAGCGGTACGACGCAGCATGGCGTTCCTCCGGGTTCGGGGTGTCGTCTGTGTTGACGCCCCGGATGCCCGTCGGGTTGCAGTGCTGCGCTACTTCTTCGCGCCGACCGACCGGGGCAGCAGTTCGCTAGTCGCGGTCCTCGCGCCAGTTGGCGGTGATCGCGGCGACCGGCGGGATCACCGCGGCCACGATGCTCATCCCGACCGCGGCGGGCGTCGAGAAGAGCCGCACCACGAACCACGCGAGCACGATGAGCAGCACACAGGTGCCCATGAGGGCGAAGTAGGCGCGTTGCCGGGCTCGGGAGACCATCGCGTACGACGCTAGCGCGCCGCCGGCTCACTCACTTGTGAGTGAGGGCGGCCGATTGCCCTGTGTCAGGTCGCGGCGCTGGCGCTACCTCTTCGCGCCGACCGCCCGCGACAGCCGCACCACGACGACGATCGCGAGCACCGCCGCGACGACGTCGGCGGTGTCCGAGAAGATCCCGACATCCAGGTAGTGCCTGAACGAGTCGGCATCGGTCGGGTCGTGCTGGCCCGCGAAGACCCGGCCGCTGACGTTCGACACGATCCACATGCCCCACCACCAGCCGAGCAAGGACGTGCTGCGCGTCGGGCACCAGAACCTCCACAGGTCGAGCATGTTCTGGATGGACATCCACAGGTTGCCGATGGGGATGAACCACGAGCCGGCGTGCCAGCCCGGCGTACGACGGATCCGGTCGGGCGGCGTCACGCGGGCCACCCGGACCTGCCACACGCACCAGAAGATGCCCGTCGCGAGCAGGCAGACGAGCCCGACGAGGGAGAACGTCCGGTTGAGGTCGTCGAAGCTCCGGGCGTCGCTCAGGGCCGCCGCGCGGTCCGTGCCGATCTCGTCCGCGATGCGCTTGCCCCACACCTCGAGGCCGACCGTCGCGGCGCTGAGCGCGGCGAGCACGCCGAGGCCGGCGGCGACCATCCAGCCGAGGACCGCGGAGGACCCCCTGGCCTGGTCGCTCGGGCTCCACACCGGCGGGGTGGCGGGAGGCGGGTACGCGGCGTAGGGGTCGGTCACGTGGCGATTGTGCAGGCGCGGGGCGACGTGCGGACCCGTTCGCCGCAACTCGCAGCAGTTGGCCGGGGACCGGACTCACTCACCTGTGAGTGAGGAGGGCGGACCTAGTCCTGGACGGCCTTGGCGACCGCGATGTTCGCGGTGACCCAGCCGCGGTCAGCGGTCGGGTTCTCGAGGACCTCGCCCTTGACGTTGACGACGGTCCGCACGACGACCCAGGCCCGGGCCCGGTCCTCGTCGAGCTCGGCGTGGTCGACGAGTGCGAAGAACCGGTCGCGCACACCGTCGCGGAGACGGCCGGCGTACTCGCTGTAGCGGTTGACCAGCATCGGCGTGAGCTCGAAGTGCGGGTCGCCGGAGAGCGGCTTCGGATCGATGGCTCGCCACTCCCCTGCGCCGTCGAGCAGGACGTTCTCGTAGTGCAGGTCGGTGTGGACGAGCGTGCCGTCGGTCGCCGGGTCGGCGGCGAGCTCGCGTGCCAAGGCACGCGCCTGCTCGACCATCCGGTGCGGGATCGGCAGCGAGCGGTCGGCGGCCGCGAGGTCGGCGGCCCACCCCTCGGCGTACGACGAGAGGGTGCGCAGCTGCGGCGGCGCCGGCACGTGCAGGTGCCCGTAGAGCCCAGCGACGACCTCGCAGGCTTGCAGGTCCCACGAGTCGACGAGATCCTGGCCGGTCAGGCGCTCGAGCAGCAGCGCCCAGCGGTGCGGGTCCGCCCGCAGGAGTCGTACGGCGCCCCGGCCGTGCCAGTGCTGCAGCGCCAGCGCCTCGTGCTCGGCCTCCGGGTGCGGCCGGACGACCTTGAGCGCGGCCGCGTCACCGTCGGCGGTGCGGACCGGCAGCACCTGCGCGGTCCGGCCCCGCATGGCCTCGCCGTCGGGCGTCAGGTCCCACTCGGCGATCAGGTCGCGCAGCACGCCGGGCAGGCGGTCCACTCAGCCCTCGACCCGCCCGCGCGCGCAGGCGACGACGGCGGCCAGGTCCACGCCGTAGGCAGGACCGCCGGTCGCCGCATAGGCCTCGATGTTGCCGGCACCTCGCTCGACCAACCGCCGTGCGCCGACGGGCTTGCCGCGCGCGGCGTGGGTCAGGCCCACGCAGAGCTGCGCGAGCCCCTGCCACATCGGCCGCTCGGGCTCTGGGCAGTCCTTCCAGCGGGCCTCGAGCACCTCGTGCGCCGAGAAGGGGCGCCCCTCCGCCAGCAGGCGGCGCGCCTCGGCGACGGTCTCGAGCGGCGGCAGCGGCTCCTCGGAGACCGGCTCGACCCCCGTCTCGCCGTACGGGAGAGGGCGTCCCAGCGCGTCGCGCGGGCGGGCCTGCCGGGGTCGGCCCTCCTCGTCACGATCGCGCGCTGTCATGCCGGCTCGACACTCACTTCTTGGGCTTGTCCCCGGACGGCTGGGTGGTGGAGAGCGCGGCCACGAAGGCCTCCTGGGGGACCTCGACGCGGCCGACCATCTTCATCCGCTTCTTGCCCTCCTTCTGCTTCTCCAGCAGCTTGCGCTTGCGGCTGATGTCGCCGCCGTAGCACTTGGCCAGGACGTCCTTGCGGATCGCGCGGATGTTCTCGCGGGCGATGACCCGGGCGCCGATGGCGGCCTGGATCGGGACCTCGAACTGCTGGCGCGGGATGAGGTCCTTGAGCTTGCCGGCCATCATCACGCCATAGCCGTACGCCGAGTCGCGGTGGATGATCGCCGAGAAGGCGTCGACCGGCTCGCCCTGGAGCAGGATGTCGACCTTGACCAGGTCGGAGGCCTGCTCACCGGAGCGCTCGTAGTTGAGCGAGGCGTAGCCCTTGGTCTTGGACTTGAGCTGGTCGAAGAAGTCGAAGGCGATCTCGCCCATCGGCAGGGTGTAGCGCATCTCGACGCGGTCCTCGGAGAGGTAGTCCATCCCCTGCAGGTTGCCGCGCTTGAGCTGGCACAGCTCCATGATCGTGCCGATGTAGTCCGACGGCGCCAGGATCGTGGCGTTCACGATCGGCTCGCGGACCTCGTTGATCTTGCCGTCGGGGTACTCGCTGGGGTTGGTCACCGTGATCTCGGTGCCGTCCTCCATGAGGACCTCGTAGACCACGTTGGGCGCGGTCGAGATCAGGTCGAGGTTGAACTCGCGCTCGAGCCGCTCGCGGGTGATCTCCATGTGCAGCAGGCCGAGGAAGCCGATGCGGAAGCCGAAGCCGAGCGCGCCGGAGGTCTCGGGCTCGAAGGTCAGCGCCGCGTCGTTGAGCTGGAGCTTCTCCAGGGCGTCACGCAGGACCGGGTAGTCGTCGCCGTCGATCGGGTACAGGCCGGCGTACACCATCGGGTTGGGGTGCTCGTAGCCGCCGAGCGCCTCCTCGGCTGGCTTGTGCAGGTAGGTCACGGTGTCGCCGACGCGCGACTGGCGAACGTCCTTCACACCGGTGATGAGGTAGCCCGTCTCGCCCACGCCCAGGTCGTCGGCCTTGGTCGGCTCGGGGCTGATCACGCCGAGCTCGAGCATCTCGTGGGTCGCGTTGGTCGACATCATCTTGATGCGGTCGCGGTGGGTGAGCTTGCCGTCGAAGACCCGGACGTAGGTGACCACGCCGCGGTAGGTGTCGTAGACGGAGTCGAAGATCAGCGCCCGTGCGGGAGCGTCCGGGTCGCCGACGGGGGCCGGGACCTGCTTGACGATCTCGTCGAGGAGCTCCTCGACGCCGATGCCGTTCTTGGCGCTGACCCGCAGCACGTCGGACGGCTCGCAGCCGACGAGGTTGGCCAGCTCGGCGGCGTACTTCTCGGGGTCGGCGCTGGGCAGGTCGATCTTGTTCAGGACCGGGATGATGTGGAGGTCCGCGCCCATCGCGAGGTACAGGTTCGCGAGGGTCTGCGCCTCGATGCCCTGGGCGGCGTCGACCAGCAGGATCGCGGCCTCGCACGCCTGCAGGCTGCGGGAGACCTCGTAGGTGAAGTCGACGTGGCCGGGCGTGTCGATCATGTTGAGGACGTAGGCACCCGGCTCGGCGCCGTTGGCGTTGTCCGCGGCGACGCCCCAGGGCATCCGGACCGCCTGGGACTTGATGGTGATGCCGCGCTCGCGCTCGATGTCCATCCGGTCGAGGTACTGCGCCTTGGCGTCGCGGTCGGAGAGCACTCCGGTCAGCTGCAGCATCCGGTCGGCGAGCGTCGACTTGCCGTGGTCGATGTGCGCGATGATGCAGAAGTTTCGGATGACCGACGGATCGGTGGCGCCCGGCTTGGGGACGGCGGAGACAGGTACGACGGGCATGATGACGCCATTCTCGCAGTGACCGCGGGGCGGGAGGAAACCAGCGGCGGCAGGGCCGGATCACGGGGCTGGTTGGATGGCGGGCGTGCTTCCCTCGCCGATCCCCCACGGGCGGACCGCCAAGCGACTCGACTGGGTCCATCTTCCGCCACGCGTGCGCGACGAGGTCGAGCGCCGCATCGGTACGACGGTCGTCCACTCGATCTCCCAGGACAGCGGATTCACCCCGGGGTTCGCGTCGGTCCTGCTCGGCGAGGACGGCACCCGCCACTTCGTGAAGGCTGCCTCCGTCAAGGCGCAGCGCGCGTTCGCCGAGGCCTATCGCATCGAGGCGCGGCGCCTGCGCTCCCTGCCGCCCGAGGTCGCGGCACCCCGGCTGCTGTGGACCACCGAGGTCGAGGACTGGGTGGTCCTGGAGACGGCGTACGTCGACGGCCGGGCGCCGTCGCGGCCGTGGACCGCGGAGGACCTGGCAGCCGTCTCCGACATGCTCGTCGCGACCTCCGTCCTCCTGACGCCTGCGCCGGGCATCGGCCTGGACCGCGCGGTCGACGACCTGGCCTCGTGGGTGGACATGTGGGACTCCGTCGACCGGCCCCACACCGCCGAGTGCCGGGCCCTGGCCTCCCGCTTCGGGGAGGTCGTGGACGGCGACACGCTCGTGCACACCGACGTACGCGACGACAACCTGCTGATCACCCGCGACGGGGAGGTCTCGCTGTGCGACTGGAACTTCCCGGTCGTCGGCGCCGCATGGCTGGACTCGCTGTGGCTGCTGATCGGCCCGCGGGGCGACGGCCTCGACGTGGAGGCCCACATCGCGGCCCACCCGCTGCTGTCCTCGGTGCCCGCGGAGTCGATCGACGTGGTCCTGGCCCTGATCCTCGGGTACCTCGAGAACAGCTCGACCCTGCCCGTCCCGCCGACCTCCCCCAGCCTCCGGCGTGCCCAGCGTTGGCAGCGCGACGTGCTCCGTGATTGGCTCGGCGAGCGCCGGGACTGGGACTTCGCGGTCTGAACTCGGCTCCGAATTCGGCCCTGACCCGGGCCGCTGATAAAGTTTGGGGCTGCGTGTTCGAGGCCCCTCCCCTCTCATCCCCAGAGTGGCCGGGAGAGCGCGTCTCACCGCATCAAGGCATTCACCGAAGGGTTCTCACATGGCGAACATCAAGTCGCAGATCAAGCGCAACAAGCAGAACGAGAAGGCGCGCGAGCGCAACAAGGCCGTCAAGACGGGCCTGAAGACCGCGGTCCGCAAGTTCCGCGAGGCCGCCGAGGCCGGCAACAAGGAGGCCGCGATCGCCGCTGGCGCCGCCGCCAACCGCCTCCTCGACAAGGCCGTCTCCAAGGGCGTCATCCACAAGAACCAGGCTGCGAACCGCAAGTCGGCCATCTCGAAGAAGTCCGCTTCGCTCTGATCTGAGTCGAGCACGTCGAAAGCCGCCCCTCGGGGCGGCTTTCGTCATTTGAGCCGGCGCTGCCTGCTGCAGGTTCCCCAAGGGATGCAGCGGAACCTGCACTTCCCTGGCGTTGCAACCCATGGGAAGTGCAGGTTTCCCTGGGCGGGCTCGCAGGGTCATCGCAACAACAGTCCGTTGATCAGCTCTGAGGGTGCAGCGTAGTCAAGGCGTTTGCGTGGGCG